>MIBM01000283.1 GCA_001830645.1 Spirochaetes bacterium RIFOXYC1_FULL_54_7 | reverse complement strand
CCCTGGTGGTCCCGGAAGGCACAGTAATTGTCCGCGACCAGTTCAGCACGGTATTATCAGTAGTGGTGCCGCCGAAGCTCGTCCAGTTAAGACCTCCATCCAGGCTGAGGTCCAGCCGCTTGATGCCATTAAAGTCTTGAGCCGTGCCGTTTAAAGTGAAGTCCACAGTCTGGTAGCTGGTATCGTAGTCCGTCTTGTTCGTTATCGCAAAGCCCGGAACCGCGTGGTCAACAATTACCACCACACCAAGGACGGGGTCGGAAACCAGACCGCCACGGTCCACCGCCCTGAAGCGTATGGTCTGAAGACCTTCCGGCAAACCGGAAACATCGAGGATCCCATTCCAGGTGCTGGCGCCGGACAAGGCAGTCCAGGTTGTGCCGTTGTCCAGAGAGTACTCCACCCGTGCTATTCCGGAACCACCGGCACCGTCATCGGCCGTGCCGGCTACATCCAGGGTCGTATCGACATAAGCAGGTACAACCGAGGTCAGGACCGGAGTATCCGGTCGGCGGGTATCCACCGAGAAGGCACGTTCCACCATATAATAGCCGTTTATAGCATCGTAAGCCTTGATCCTGACATAGCGGGGGCCATCCTGGCTGTTGTCGGAAGGCACCAGATAGCTGTACGACCAGGAGTAGTTACCAGATCCCAGATCGGTCAGAGGCAGTTCTACCCACAGACCAGACTTGTCCAGATACAACTCTACTTTGGACACACCGTTGGCATCATAGGTAGTGCCAGCGAGGATGAAGTCACCGCCGACAATGGCATCGACCACGGGGCTGGGCGGTGAGGTAAATTCCAGGGTCGGGTCGGCCCGGTCCAGGGCAAAATATACATCTCCGGAAACCGGAGCGTAACCTGTGGCGCCATTGATATCCTGGATGCGCAGGCGCAGGCGGTAACTACCATCAAGTCGCTCTGACCCGTCCGCCAGTTTGCCCAGATCGTGCTGGAAGTTGCCATAGGTGGTATCCGATGAAGGCGGTACAGAAACCAGCTCCCAGCTTACGCCACCATCGAAGGATATAGCCAGCTCGGATGAGTCCACGGCGTCGTCATCTGCCACCGAGCCAATTAGTATGGTGGACATGCCAAAGGGGTTGAGCTTGGCATCGCCAACGCTCGTGGCCAGAGAGTTCAGGTTGGAGAAGGTGGCCGTCGGCCGGTCGGAATCCTGGTCTACCCTCATGGTGTAGGAAGCCTGGCTGAAATTGCCAGCCTTATCCTCAACCTGAAAGTGAACCGTCAAATCCTGGTCATCGGTGTACGTAGTCGTATCGATAGTCAAATTCATCTGGATCGAACGGTCCGGATCG
>MIBM01000282.1:14692-17381 GCA_001830645.1 Spirochaetes bacterium RIFOXYC1_FULL_54_7 | reverse complement strand
TCCAGGTACCGGTGGGTTGATGTTTCCCCGGCTGGTTCCATCGGCATCCAGCAAGACAACCCTGCCGTCGGATGCCAAGGCTGCAACTGTGGTGTCTGATACCCAGGCACGGACAGCCAGGGCCGTATCTACGCTACCGTACAGCCATGAATGCTGGGAGCCATCCGGCATGACTGCATCCAGTATGAGGGAGCCTCCAAGGCTATCTGCGGCAAGCCGCAGGGCTGGTGGAGCCTCTCTTATGGAGACCGGTCGTGCTTCAGCCTCGTACACGCTTCGATCCAACGGTTCCAACGGATTCAGCTGGTCTGCCTTGTCCAGGCTGGGTTTCCAGGCAGCGAAGGCTGTCCGGGTCTTTTCCTGGTCAGCCAGCCTGAATTGCACCAGCCATTTATCGGCTTCCCGCGGGAATACAGCATAGGGTGAGCCGAACAATTCCACATCTTCCTGGGTCACAACTCCGGCTTCAATGCCGAAAGCGGGTAGGACAAGAGCCTCTGCCGAGCTGACCGCGATGACTCTGGCAACCGGACTGCGAACGGCCACGGTTTCGAAAATCTCGTTGTAGTGCAGCAGGAACATGGCTTTGCCATTCCAGGTCCAGGACTGGGCCACGCTCCTGCCAGTAAACTCGGCATCTACTCCAGGAATCCTGCGCACTTCTACCTGACGCTTGTAGATAACCAGATGCACCAGACCGGTCCGGTTAATGGCAACGACTGCACCGCCATCGACAGGAGCCTGCACTGCGGCAATTGCAGTCTGTACGGCAAAAGGCGCTGGTTCCGGTCCCTGGTTCGACCAATTGCCAGCTGTCTGATTGGCAACTGGCTGGCTTTCGGTTTTCTGTTTGTCAGTTGTCTGGCTGTCTGCCAAGCCCGGGAAGGTTTCCAGTTGGCCGTTTGGTCCCAACATGAGGACCAGGCTGCCGGTTTCCGGTATGTGAAAATCAGAAACCTGTTTATCCGGCATCAGCCCTGGTGCAAGCGGCTTGTTGGTAGCTCCTTTGGTACATGAAATGGTAGCTGCCAGCAAGGCGCAGGCCGCAATCAGAATGAATGCGGCCAGGTACGCCGGTTTTCGCAGGCTATTGGTCAATATGATCTGGCAAAGATGGCACGATGCTTCGCCGGCTGCCCGCACAGGCAGCAGACTCCCGAGGTATCGTGCTGAAGGTCGGCCGGCATGTTCCGGATTGTAACCTTGAGGTCTGCCTTCAATTTGGCCTCGCAGTCCCTGCCTCCGCACCACAGGCCATCGGCAAAGCCGCCCGGAGCATCACCGGTTCCTGCGGTCTCCTTGCCGAAGAACACCAGGATCTCGTTGTAATCCATGACCCTCTTGGTGTTGGCTATCCTGAAGGCCCTGGCCTTCTCGCGCAGGTTTTCCTGTATGGCAGCCAGAAGTTCCCTGGCCTTGGCGGTAGCTTCGGCGGCCTTCACGACCTGTTTTTCACCCGTGTCGCGGCGTACCATGACGACATTGCCGTCGGCCATGTCCTTGGGGCCAGCCTCTACCCGGATGGGAACACCGCGCATCTCCCATTCCGCAAACTTCCAGCCTGGTTTAGTTGAGTCATCACCATCAAAGGCAACACGTCGACCATCGGCCTTGAGGGCTTTTACAACACCTTCGGCATAAGTAAGCACCTCGGCCTTGTTCTCGGTCTTGAAGATGGGCACGACGACCATCTCTTCCCGTGCCAGGGTCGGTGGCAGAACTAGACCCTTGTCGTCGGAATGGGTCATGATGATGGCACCCACAAGGCGGGTCGATGCGCCCCAACTGGTGGCCCAGACGTATTCAAGGCCACCATCGCGGCTCTGGAACTGGACATCGAAGGCTTTTGCAAAGTTCTGTCCAAGGAAGTGGCTGGTGCCAGCCTGTAAGGCCTTCTTGTCCTGCATCATTGCCTCGATGGAGTAGGTATCCACCGCCCCGGCAAACTTCTCGGCATCGCTCTTCTTGCCCGCTATCACAGGAATGCAGAGGTATTCCTCGGCAAACTTCCGGTACACCTCAAGCATGCGCTCGGTTTCCTCCACTGCCTGTGCTTTGGTCTCATGGGCAGTGTGCCCTTCCTGCCAGAGGAACTCGGTGGTACGCAGGAACAGCCTGGTCCGCTTTTCCCAGCGCACCACATTGGCCCACTGGTTGTACAGCAGGGGCAGGTCGCGCCAGGACTGAATCCAGTTCTTGTAAATGCTCCAGATGATGGTATCGCTGGTGGGCCGCACCACAAGAGGCTCGTCCAGTTCTTCGCCACCGGCATGGGTTACCACAGCCAGTTCAGGGCTGAAACCCTCTACGTGTTCGGCCTCTTTCTTGAGGTAGCTTTCAGGAATGAACAAGGGAAAGTAGCAGTTCTCGTGCCCGGTTTCCTTGAAGCGCCGGTCAAGTTCATCACGGAGTCGTTCCCAGATGGAGAAGCCCCGGGGCCGGATGACCATGCAGCCCTTGACCGGCGAATAGTCGGCCAGTTTGGCGTTGAGGATTATGTCGATATACCATTGTGAGTAGTCGACGCTCCGGGGAGTGATCTTTTCGGCCATGAAATTACCTCTTCAGACTGCGGGTCTCGGATGCGCTTGCCAATGGCAACCCATCAGGGCTGCACGTAAGTACGAAAGCGCCGACCCTTGACGGATCGGCGCTACTGCGCATAGGAGATGATAGTAGCGTAAAAAAC
>MIBM01000282.1:14043-14682 GCA_001830645.1 Spirochaetes bacterium RIFOXYC1_FULL_54_7 | reverse complement strand
CAACGGCGCGGCACTAGCCGGACATCAGTTTCCGGAGTCTTAAGGCAATCGGAAAGTCTCGACCATATATCGTATCGATGGACCCGCATTGGTACGTTCGACACGTTCGATCAGGATCACAACGGTCTTCCCGTCACCGGCTACCAGTATCTCGCGCATGGTATAGTTTTCTATCCCTTTGCGCTTGATCTGTGGATTGCCTGCCTTCACGCTGGTTTTCTTGCCTGCTGTATCGGTTATATCAAGCGCCAGACCGAAAGATGAACTGATGGAACCATTGGTCTCTTCCACTGTCTCGTCCAGTTTTACTTCCCACTGGGCACCGGTGCCAAAGTCCTTGAAAGACAAGCTGTCAGGCCCGGATAGGCCGTCAAGAAGCAGGTACACGAGGCGGCCCTGGTCCAGGTGGTCTATGCCGTATTTTCTCGCAACCGTGCTTGCATCCGAGAAGAGACGATAGAAAGCACCTGCAGGATTCCACCCCGGCTGTGGCTGTATTGCGTACAAGCCCTTGAAGGTTCCAGCTTGAACGAAGTTGTTTTTCTTGGTGTCCACTATGAACAATTCCGCATAGGGTTTGCCGCTCTGGACGTCAAAGCCATAGAAGCCGAACATGAAATGACTTGAGTCGGGCGAAAA
>MIBM01000282.1:9225-13961 GCA_001830645.1 Spirochaetes bacterium RIFOXYC1_FULL_54_7 | reverse complement strand
ATCGGAGTCCCGCTGGCGGGCTTGAGAGAAATGCTCGCTGATAGTACCGTAGGGTTATGACTATAACCAACCGCGAGCGAACGCTGAAGATCGGATTCATAGCTATACTGCTTGTCATCTCGGGGATCCTGGCAACGGGTACAGCATTCATCATCCGCTTTGGTGGCGGAATGTCTGAAATACAGAGGATTTCAACCGGAATTGAAGGGCTGGCAGCAGGGATTCTTTCAATTGCTGTCTGCATGATCACCTCTGTCGCGCTTACTGGTTTCATGGCCATGCGGAATGGCAAGACTGCTTCTGCGGAGCTCTTTTTCTACGCAGTCTGGGCGTTTTGCCTTGGCTTCGAGGCGCTTCGGATCATCTCCTTGGGTTTCATGACCCATAATGCCAGTGTGGAATCCATGGTTTTAGTAACCAGGCTGGTAATGTTCGGGCGCTACTCCGGGCTATTGAATCTATTCATGGGGAGCATACTGGCCGTGGGATTCAAGCAGGAGCGCATGAGTGGTGTATTATCCGCAGCTTTTCTGCTGGCCCTGTTTTTTGCCAGCGTACAGCCGGTGAATTCCGGCGTACCGGCCCCGGATTTCCTGATCGACCGTGGCTTTGGATTCCTGATGTCCCTGTTTGATTCAGCCCTTATCGCAATGACCCTGGTCAATTATGTGGTTGCCTGGAGGATGAACCGGGATACTGCGTTTCTGGCATCGGGAGCAGGATTGGCGCTATCCGTTCTGGCAGCCTTGTTGCTGAGAAGCAATTACTCACCATGGCTTATCCTGCCGGCTATTGGTTTTCTGGTCGCAGGAGCCTGGCTGCATATAAAGAGCATGAATGGCTATTATCTTTGGCGGTGAGGCACGACGATGACAAGGCAACGGTTCCAGACCATGTTTTTTGTATCAAGCGTACAGGATGAGCATGGCAGCAAGGCCAGTCACACAGGGAAGTAGCACGTTATCCAGGTCTTTGGTAGGCAAGGCCTCAGCCACGGTAGCAACAAAGGCTACGGCCAGGGAGCCACCGGTATTACCACTTATCGCATAAGTCGAACTGGCCACTGCGACGAAACACGTCAGGCTGCCCTCCAAGGACTTCCCCCCTGTTAGAGGCAGGCGCAGTGTACCAATAGCCCTGCCTACAAGGCTGGATAGACCATCGCCAAAAGCCAGGGCATAAATGGCAATGGCTGCCACCGGCTCGGGATACAGGACAAGCGCCATCATGGCACCCATACCCAAGGTCACAGGGCCATATACAAATCTTCCTGCATCACGCTTTCTGGCCGCCAAAGCCGTTATCTTGCTGATGACCGTGATATCGTAACCATTAAGTCTCATGAGTTCGCAATAAGAGTATCCGATTATCCCTCCACCGAGCAGGGCAACGGTGAAGCCGAAATTCCATGATGCCAGGCCAGGTACCAAGGCTATGAGCAGGTGTATGCTTTTTCTTAATAATTCTGTCCTTAGCTCAGTTGCCCATGGGCGGGAGCGGATGTCGGTGTAGATCCCCAGAATCTGTTCCATACTTAGTTCCTTTTTTCATCACTTTACATGCAAGAAGCGAACCAATTTCCGATAATATTCCTGATAATGATAAATCGTATCTTGATAAGTAATTATACTATGGCCTCTTCTTGTTTTCAAGATATTTTCCGCATGTTGTATGATAATTGTGACAGCTTGTTTATCCTGAATGGAATGTCTTTCATCCATCCATCCTGCCTTGGCTCGACCACCTGCTTGTCCCGCTGTCCGACCGGTCTGAAGACAGCCGGACATGAACCTGTGTTCATCTTCTCCCGCGTTGACAAGTCAGTCTGAGTGAGGGTATTATCAGTAAACCATAAAGCTTTTTATGGGCGATCAACTCAGCGGGAGAGTGCACGTCAGGTGCTTCTTCTCGTTTGAGCGTATTTGGTGGGCGATTAACTCAGCGGGAGAGTGCTACCTTCACACGGTAGAAGTCACTGGTTCAATCCCAGTATCGCCCACCAAATACGGATTTTATTGCGGGAGCACCTGACAAGCCTTCACACGGTATGCGCAATTCGCCGAAGGCGAATCTTTGAAATAAATTTCCTTGCGCAATAGCGAGCGGAGCGAGTGTTCGAAGTCACTGGTGCGCGTTTGTACGATTAAAAATACAAGGTACAAACGCGATGCCAAACGCCGACTCGTTATATGAAGAGCTTTTTATGGGCGATTAACTCAGCGGGAGAGTGCTACCTTCACACGGTAGAAGTCACTGGTTCAATCCCAGTATCGCCCATAAAAAACTCTTGCTTTGTACCTGAGCGTTTGGCAACAATCCCAGTATCGCCCACCAGATAGGTTTTTCATTTACGGGACACCACAATCAAGCTTCGGTTTCAGTTTATTCCGCTGGGAAAATCATCTCCATCGGTAGATCCTTGTATAGTGCCAGGTCTATGCCCCGTTGTGGATGCAGAACGAAATCGGTGTTCAGGAACCCGAGGTTTCTTGTCTCCGAACGGGTCATCCGGACCTGGTCCCTGGACAGGGAGTCGAACAACTTGGCCGATGACAGGAATTCAACCATGGCCTCCGATCTCTGTCTGGCATCGCCCATCCGTTCCGCTGTCCGGTACTTCGCAACTCCAAGGTTGTTGCGGGCCACCATCAGGAGTTCGACAATTTCTTCATGGGACCGCCGCTCCTGTGGCCGGGGTAGGTTTATGGTATCCAGCTCATGTTGTACCTGGTTTACCAGCATGGAATAATAACCTGAGGCCGCGAAGAAGTTAGAACGGGTAAACAAGGTATTTCCGGTGGCCAACAGCAGATATGGTGATGGTTCACGCTCCAGACCGGCCCGATAGAAAAACTGCAAGGCCTTCTCCATGCTTCCCTGAGTCTGATCCTGATAGTATATGAAGCCTTGCCTGTAGTCAGTCTCGGGCATTGTATAGCCATGCCGTTCCGCTTTTTCGTAATTGGCCAGGGCAGCAGGGAAATCACGCCAGTCACGGTAGTGGATATCCGCCAGCAGCGAATAGGATTTTGCGAACTCCGGTGCTGGCTTGAACCTTCGTTCTGCAAGGGCACGCTCATAACGCCCGATGGCCGTGTTAAGGTTTTCACTCGCATCAAGGATTTCCCCGCCGTCCATGCGCAATTCAGCCAGGCGGATAAGGGACTTGATATAAGCTTTGGTGCGTCGGGGCGTCAGGTCGATTGCTTCGTCCTGGGCTTCATAGAATCTGATTGCATATTTCAGGGCATTGACTTCTTCAGCGGTGAAGTCCGAGCGCTTGTTCCATTTTGCAAGGGCCACATAGGTTTCCGGCAGGGTTCCGTCACGGTCTATCGCTGAAGAGAGGATGGAACCAACCAGTACTGTTTCATCCCTGTCCATCAGGTAATCAGCCAGTTCTGCCAATACTTCAGGTTCAAAACCACTTTTCGGGTTTCCATCAAAATAGTTGGCCAGGCCCATTACTTCCCTCGACTTGTCCGAGCCACCTGCTCGATCCACACGGATGAAGTAGCTGAGCATCCGCTGCAGATAGGCATCCGATTGTCCGTGGTGCTCCATGAGGGTTGCCAGCTGGAACCTTGTGTTTTCGTACAGCGCCTGCAAAATATCGGGACGTGGACCTTCGTAACGCTGTTCCTCGAGATTGGCCCAGGCCAGATAATTGTCCACCATCAGGATGAGGGCATCCATGTTGAAGTAATCGCGTTGCAGTATATGTGTCTTGAGTATGCTTTCGGCCTTTTCAAAACCCAGGTTTCCTGACACCATCCGGGCGTAGTCAAGGGCTGCCTTTGTTTCGTTTGGCCATCGGCTCAGCAATCGTTCGTACATAAGCTCAGCCCGGGGATACTCTTCCATACCGGCATAGGATTCGGCAAATCGGTAGTACCAGGATTTGATGATCCATTCTTTGTCGGCGTTGACGAAGTATTCCTCGGACTCCCGGTAGCGTCTCTGCTCTATCTGCCTGCGTCCTTCCGCATAGAGGGTATGCGCCTTGATTGGCCGATACGCAAAGTTGTATCCCAGAAAGAAGATCAGTCCTGCTCCCGCGGCTACCAATACTATGACCTGCAGCATTGGCAGGATGGAGTGGATGAACAGGTAGGCAAAGCTGCCTTTCTCGGCTTCGAAGGCGGCTCCTGTACGTTTTTCAAAGCCACTCGGAATGACAATGTAGCGTTTGAGTATCTTCCCTGCGTCCTTGGCCACATCCCTGGCGCTGGCACCTTCCACCAGTTTCCAGATCATTGTGGATTGCTGAGCTTCGGTTCCTTTGGCATTTGCCAGTATGTCTTCCACGGCCAGCCGCAGGTTCAGGGGATAGGAAAGAAGAGTATCCTGAAGGGCATCTACCTGGTCATCGGTAAGGGATACACTCCGTACCTTTTCTTCTGTATGCCTCTCAGGCCGCTGCTCAGCAGGCTGGAGCGATGCTTCTCTTTTTGCCTTGGAGCTGGGTTTTTTATCCTCCCGTCCCATCTCGAAGCCGGGCATTGAGAAATCGCCTCCCCAGGAAGACTCCAGATTGAAGTTATCGGTGGTCGGTAGTTCTCCATCAAGGGCGGCGAGTTGCTTGTCAATATCATCTCCGCCCTCGGTTCCAAGCTCGAAATCAGCGCTCTCGAATTCCGGCAGCTCGGAGGGTTCCGCCGCCTCCGGGGATAGTTCGCCGCCAAGGCTGAACTCATCGAAGGAATCCTTCGCTACCGGCTCGTTTTCGGCTGCCG
>MIBM01000282.1:7602-9175 GCA_001830645.1 Spirochaetes bacterium RIFOXYC1_FULL_54_7 | reverse complement strand
CAGGTCACCAGCATCGCCGCCAAGGTCAAAGGTGTCGCTGCCAAGGTCCATCACGCCTGTAGAGTCAGGAGTCGATTCCGTGGATTCTTCTTCCGGCTCACTAGGCAATTCCCCTATATCAAGGTTTTCCTGCATGTCTGGAATATCAACGGAATTGTAGTCGGAGGCTTGCCCTTCTTCGGAGCTTGGTTCAAGGGTATCCGAGAAATCGAAGGCTCCATCTTCTGCAGGCTCTTCGGTAGCAAACTCCTCGGTAGAGGGTTTGGCCCCTTCTGTCAGTTGCCCAGTTTCGCTGAAGGCCTCAAGGTCTTCCAGTTCTTCTGTCAGATCCTCATCCGGAATTGCCTCCAGTTCATCCATGAGACCTGCTGTCAGAGATTCGGGGACAAAGGAATCATCGTTTTCTTCACTGTCTGGACTACCCGGCTCCTCGGACATACCAAAGGCGTCTGGTAGCTCCAGATCGCCGAAACCTGTCTCCATTTCCGGGAATCCGGAATCAACGGCAGGCTGGCTTGCTTCCTTATCCGGGGTATCCACCGGTTCTTCTTCGGGTTCACCTAGGGGTATTGAGTCCAGGAAGGAAGCGAAGTCGGTATCATCAAGATCTGGCCCTGTTGGTTCCTCTCCGAAGTCCGGCAAGCCCTCTTCGGGATTGAACCCGGTTTCCGGTTCCCCAACCTCAGCTTCCGGTTCTTCAACCTCAGCTTCCGGTTCTTCAGCCACGGCTTGCGGTTCTTCCGCCTCTGTATCGATACCAAGGAGTGCGGCCAGGTCATCGGGGACGCCCTGCTCAGGCGGGGCTGGCTCGGTCCAGTGTTCGCCCCAATGTTCGAGCATCTCCGGCTCACGGCCCAGAGTGCGAAGAGAGGTTTTGAACAATTCTATATCGCTCAGTCGGGGCATTCGCGGTTTTCTCCGTCGAGGCGGACATTGGACGCTTGGCGCTCCTTATATTAACGGAATAAATTCAGGATTGTATAGAACGAAAGCGTTGAGCAAGCAGTCTGCCATCCAGGGAGGACTCAAGTCCCGCTGGCTCAAGGCTGGGTGGACAGGTGCCGATATTGGTTTGGGGAGACTAGATGAAACTACGCATTGCCTTGGCACTGGCCTGCATCCTGGGCTTTACGTCCACCCAGGCCGCTCACACCTTCGAGGTTTCATCCATAGGTCTGCATTTGCATATATCGGGCCTGAAGGAAGCTCGTCCCCCTGAAGTGATAGAAGGCTACCTGGTTCTCAGCGCGAGGGGGTCTTACCGCTTCGTTGGTGCAGCCTTCTCCCATGAGGATTGGCGCACGGTACATGCCTATGAAAAGAATTTGAACGGCGTTTTTGTCCTGGCTGTACCTGTTCCATACGGAGAGGGTGTGACAACCCGGTATCGTCTGGTTGTGGACGGGTTGTGGATGGCAGATCCTGTAAACCCGCGGAAGATCCGTGACCCTGCCACAGGAGTGTCTTTGTCCTATATGGACCTGCCTGGCCGGCCCCGAACTGTGCTCGGTATCTGGGATCCTGCGGGTGAAGGATCGGCCACCTTCCACTTTACCGGCGAACCCGGACAGCG
>MIBM01000282.1:6333-7564 GCA_001830645.1 Spirochaetes bacterium RIFOXYC1_FULL_54_7 | reverse complement strand
TCATCCATGAATTGTACGAAATCTCACCTGGGGTATACGAGCTGAATCTGCAGCTTGCACCAGGCGAGTATCGCTATGTCTTTGTATATCGTGGTCAGCGGGTACCTGACCCACTGAACCGCCAACTTCTATACAGCGTAGATGGGCGACCAGTTTCAGGGTTGAGCATTACCCGGCGCTGAGTGTGTAGAAGTCAGTTTACCCCCAACTACTGTCAGGATGGCTTCTTCCGCCCTGCTGATGGCAGCTTGGCCATGTCCATTCAATTCAACCACTGGTGATCCCGGCCAGCGCTCTGTCAAAGCTTGTGACAGGTCTTGCCGGATGCAGACCACGATTGTGCAGGTGTTGATGTCCTTGTCGGCGTCCAGTCTGGCCAGGGTCCGGCTCATGCCAATCCCGTGGTCCAGCTCAAGAGGGCCTATTTCATCCACGAAGACGAACAGGGACGCTTCAATATCCTTCAAGATAGCTGTGTCCGCCGCAGCCAGGGCGGACTGACGAAACTCCCAGCGTCCATAGCTGAAGGTATCCGGTCCGGTTGGCTCTGGAACCGGCTTGCCGGCCAACGAGACTTCCAGGCCTAAAATTTCTTCATGACCGGATGCAAGGTAATGGCTTGTAATGCCGATCTTGCGGTTGTGTTCGTAGATGCCCGGGCAGATTACTCCGCCCACCCGTATTCCGACCTGCCCTAGCCGCTTGGCCAGATTCATGGTCACCGTTGTCTTGCCACTGCCCTTCTGTCCAGCCAGCAGGATTATCATGCCAGAGCCTCGGGATGGATAGTCACGAAACGCGGCCGGGACGAGGATCCTGTCAATTCATACAGTTTAACCCGTAACCGGCTTCCTTCTGTAGCCGGAGCCTCGACAATGGCGAAGCTGGGCCCCCAGATACCCCTGGGACGGGACAGACTACCGGGATTCAACAGGAGCACGCCATTCATCCGTTCCAGAAATGGTACATGGGTATGTCCGAAGAAGAAGGCCTGGGCGGCTTGCTTCTTTGCGGCATCTACAAAAGGCTGCCAGCTGTCCCCCAGATACAGTTGGCCGTGGGCTGCCAGTATGGTATGACTGCCAGCTTGTATGCGACGGATGGGTGGTACGGACCAGTCGGAGTCGACATTGCCGCGTACGCACCAGGTTGGTGGCATAGGCGATCCATATCTGGCAGCGGCGTCGATATCGCCCGAGCCATCTCCAAGGTGGATCAGACCGTCCACCGA
>MIBM01000282.1:0-6318 GCA_001830645.1 Spirochaetes bacterium RIFOXYC1_FULL_54_7 | reverse complement strand
TGACGAGCAGCCTCATGACGTGCCAGTCTTTCTGATATAGTCGTCATTGGCTTTTATACGGTTGGCCATGAGTTCGGGAAGATGCTGCGACGACTCCGCATTGTTCGTGATGAAGCGTTTGAACAGTTCCGGCGGGAGTATGAATACTATGCAATCCGTTTCCGCTACCGCCCAAGCCGAGCGCGGTTCATCCAGGATCGATGCAAGTTCCCCGAAAAAGTCTCCTTCTTCTACCACGGACAGTGCTTGGCAGGTGGAGGGTTCGTGCGGATGGATATGCACAGTCCCATGGTACAGATAGAAAGCCTCCCTGCCTGCTGCATTCCGTGCAAAAATCGTGTCGCCGGCCTTGCTGGCTGATTCCAGCTTGTGGAACCTGGTGAAGAGCAAGGTTTCAAAAAACTGCATCGTGTATGACAGTTCGGCAAAGAAGAAGTACAGCCAGAAAAATGCATAGACCTTCACGAGTCCTGCGATGAGATTGCCCATGACACCGTACAGGAGACCGTAGCGCTCGATGCTCAGGAACATGTTCAGGAAGGAACCGAGGAGCAGGTATGACGCGGTACACAGGAGTGCACTGATTACTGCAATCCGGTACTTGGGCTTCCGGGCGGGTATTCCATGATAGGTAAGGAACACGAATAACCAGAGTATGGCCAACGGGAGTATCTTTGCGGTGACGGGAATTGCTTTGCTGGCCAGGCTGTGAAGGGCCATCTCACGGATGGCACCTACAACGGGGCCAGCCAATCTGGCAAAGGCTATGAGGCTTACTACCGACAGGAGCAGGAGCAATTCCGCTACAAAGGTCAGGATATTCTCGCGTATCGGGTTGGCCTGGGACACATCCGAATAAACAACCCGTATGCCACGCTGTATGGAAAGTATGAACAGCCGGGAGGTCCAGATGAGATTGACGAAACCGAAGATGCCGGTAAAACCGGCCAGGGGTCTGGTTGTAAGGGACCCAAGCCACGTAATATCGCCAATACTGCCTATGTACGGATCAAGGAAGGAGCTTGCCGACGAGAGGTCGATGGTTCTGCCACCGAAGGCGATGGATGACAGGTAAAGGATGACCAGCAAGGCCGGGCCGGCAGACAGCAGGAACCCGTAGGCTCCCGCTGCCGCATGGTTTGCCATTTCGTGGCGGCCGAATTGCTCGAGTGAAAAAACCGTGCGCTGTATGCCTGCGGTAAGTATGCGCTTCACCCGGTTGGCCATGCATTCATTGTGCAACGCCAAGGCCTGGATACGCAAGGGTGCTGCCGGGGCTTTTGTTCAGCCCAGCAATCTGGCCAAGGCCTCCGGAGCCAGCCTGAAGGGGCTGCCCTGGCCCTGGCAGAAGCCGTGGGCACGGAGCAGGTGCAGGGATAGATCGCTGTAGATAAGTTCGACGCCACTCTGCTCGTCGTCTACGGTGACCGAGTTTTTATGGAACACGCCGTCACCGTAGGGGCAGGGCAGAACACCTCTGGCGTCCCCGGTGCTGACTATGTAGCGCCCTTCCACCGTGATGGGCTCGCCAAGGCCGGCCTGGCCAGCGTCACGCAGGCGCTCAAGGCCATCTGCTGCTTCTTCCGGATCCAGTTTCAGGCGTCTGAACTCCTCCGCATCGGCTTCTATGATATCAGCCAGGCTCCGTGTATCGGTACCCAGGAAGCCCTGGATGGTGATGGCGCCTGGTTTCATGCGCTGAAGGGCGTTCTTTTCGGCTTCTGTATTCTTCATGCTGCCTCCTGGTTCGTATCAGGCGAACTTGTCGTAGTATACCTTGGATTCTTCCATGCCGTTTCTGGTCATCACGTTTATGCAGGCATTGATCATGCCGGGGCTGCCGCAGAGGTAGCCTTCCAGACCCTCGTCCTTGCCGATTTTTTCCTTGATGTATTTTTCAAGCACATCGGTTATCAGACCTGTCTCGCCTTTCCAGTTTTCTTCTGGTTTAGGTTCCGAGAGGGCAGGTATGAAGTGGAAGCGCGACCATTCCTTCTGGAGTTGCCGAAGTTCATCCAGGTAGAACATGTCCTTGGTGGTCCGGGCTCCGAAGAAGTACCAGATTTCCTTCTCAGGGAAGGAATTGTTCTCGCGCATATCATAGAACATGCTCTTGAAGGGGGCCATGCCGGAACCACCGGCCACACAAACCATGGCTGCCGGGGTATCCCTGACACGGAAATCACCGAAGGCACCAACCAGTTCCACTTTGCCGCCTTCCTTCAACTGTTGGTGTACAAAGGTTGTGGCAATGCCACCGGGCACAAGGCGCACAAGCAGTTCTACATGGTTCTTGTCCAGGGGACGGGACGACATGGAATATGCCCGCTGGACGCTCTCCTTTACGGAGCCGTAGGGGGGCACGACTATCTGCACGTACTGGCCCGCGATGAAGTCGATATCCTTGGGTTCGTCCAGCCTGAAGAGGACTTCCTTGATGTCGTAGGTAAGGTCCTTCATCGAAGTGACGGTGGACTTGAATTTCTTGACGCTGAACAGTTCCTCGGGCATCTCCAGCTGGATGTCCTTCTTGAGCTTTATCTGGCAGGACAGGCGTACATTCTGCTCGATTTCCTGGGGGGTCAGGTAGGGTATCTCGGTTGGCAGATGGGGGCCTACGTCCGACAGGACCCGAACCTTGCAGGCTCCGCAGGAGCCTCGTCCGCCACAGGCAGAGGGCACGAAGATCCCTTCGGCGGCCAGGGTTCCCAGGAGGGCAGAACCACCGCGTACCTTGTACATGCGTTTGCCACCGTTTATGTCTATGGAAACCTCGCCGTAGTCATTGACCACCCTGTCTATCAGGGAGATGAGCAAGGCCAGGGAGGCTGCTATACCCGCTGTTACCAAGGGGCCCAGTATAATCGGGTTCACAGAGTATTCCTCCTTACTGTACCGCTATCATGCCGGAAAAGCCGATGAAGGCCATCGCCATGAAGCCTATGGTGATCATGGTAATCCCCGGCCCCTTGAGACCAGCCGGGACGGGGTTTTTCTCTGTGCGTTCCCGGATAGCCGCCAGGAGCATTATTGCCAGCCACCACCCCAATCCGGAGCCGGCTCCGAAGGTGATGGCCTGGATGAAGTTGTAACTGCGGATCTGCATGAACAGGATGGCGCCGAGGATGGCGCAGTTCACCGTAATGAGGGGGAGGAAGATGCCGAGGCTCAGATAGAGGGCCGGGCTTGCCCGGTCTATGACCATCTCCAGTATCTGTACAACCGCGGCTATTACTATGATGAAGATGATGAAGGACAGGTATTCCATTCCGAAGGGAACCAGGACGAATCGCAGAACCAGCCAGCTTACGGCGGCGGTTATGGTCAGGACCACGGTAACAGCCATACCAAGACCGAAGGAACTTTTCCAGTCTTTGGAGATGGAAATGAAGGAGCACATACCCAGGAAGTTGGTAAGGAGTATGTTGCTGGTGAAGATGGATGCAAAGAACAGGGTTATGGGGTTGATCAGGGGTGGCATGGTTCCTCCCTATGCTTTCGCTGTTGTGGTTGGAGCTGCGGCAGCTGTGGCCTGCTGGCCTGGAGTTGCCGGTTTGGCTTCCGGTTTCCTCCCTGCCTGCATTGATTTGGCCCACCACATGACCATAGCCACCAGGAAGAAGGCGCTGGGCGCCATTATCATGATGGTCCAGGGGACAAAGGCTTCTGGCATGATCTTGATACCGAACAGCGTGCCGAAACCAAGCAACTCCCGGACCACCGCTATACCCATGAGCACGGCCATATAACCGAGGCCACTGGTCAGGCCATCCCACCATGACAGGAGGGGTTTGCTGGCCTGGGCAAAGGCTTCAGCCCTGCCCATGATGATGCAGTTGGTGATGATCAAGCCCACATAAGGCCCGAGCTGTTTTGAAACCTCGGGCAGGTAGGCTCGGAGCAGTATGTCTATGATGATGACGTAGAAGGAAATGACCAGCACCTGGATGATCATTCTGACCTTCCTTGGTATCAGGTCCTTCATGGCAGAAAGGGTCAGGCTTGAAAATGCGGTGGTCAAGGCTACGCCCAAGGTCATTATTGCCGTATTGCGCAGGTTGTTGGTTACCGCCAGCGTCGAGCAGATTCCCAGTATCTGGATGAAGATGGGATTGTTGGTCCAGAGATTGTCCTTGAGGATAGCCATGGTCTTGCTCATTTGCCACCTCCCGCAATGGCTTTGACCCTGACAAGGGCATCATTGACTATGGATTCGAAGGCCTGGCTGGTGCGGCTGGCGCCGGGGACGCCATCCGCAAGGCCATTCTCCGTGTCCGTGTCGCCTGAACCCTTGGATTCAGCACCGACAGCTACGCGGATCTTCTGGCCTGGCACTTTCTCCCCTTTGAATTGGCCCAGGAACCAGGCTTCTTCTATGCGGCCGCCGAGGCCTGGCGTCTCGTTCTGGGCAACGATCTGGATGCCCCTGATGAGGGTAGCTTCCGGGTCGGCTGCAAGGATGACCGTGATGGCTCCCCACAGGCCGGCTCCGGTGTGTTCAACGGCAATGAACCCGGAACCATCGACAGTAGCCCGGTACGCAGGAGGCACGCTTCCTTCAACCGGTGAAACCTGCTCCTTGTACAGGGTGGCAGCCTGGCTACGGTCTGCCCAGGCTATGCCCAGGGCATCAAGTACGGCTGACTGGGAGGCAAACTCGCGGTTGGCCTCGACCAGGTCCTTGGTGCTCTCATTGGCCAGGGCCAGGACAAGCACGAAAATGGCGCATACGGCGAAGGTGAAGGCCACAACGTACAATATGGAGTCTTTTTTCATTGTGCTGCCTCCTTGGACGGGGCTGCCTTGGAGACGTCAGCCTTGGCCGCGGCAACCTTGGCCGCGGCCGCCATGGCCGAGCCGGCCTTTCGCTTGGCACTGGCTGTTGCCTGCCTGTCGAAAAGGCTGGCAAAGGTATTGCCGATGAGGATGGCAAAGCTGGTACCTTCCGGGAACAGGCTGAAGGTGCGGATCACCACCACAACCACTCCTATGAGGAGGCCGTAGACAAGCTGTGCTGGCTGCTTCTTGGGAGCCGATACTGGATCAGTGCTCATGAAGACCGCCACGAACAGGAAACTTCCTGCCAGCAGTGCCTCGAGCGGAAGGGCAGCCGGTATGCCGGCGAGCATCAGGATACCTGCCGCAACCGCGCCTCCGATGACAGTGGACATCATGAGCCGCCATTGCGCGGTCTTGGTGACCAGCAGGTAGATGGCCGCTGCTACGATAAGGATGACACTGGATTCACCTATGGAACCTGGCCGTATACCGGTGAGCAGTCCAAGCAAAGGAACCTGGGTACCGGCACGCAGGGCTGCCAGCGGTGTGACCGCGGTTACCGCGTCGACCTTGCCAAAGAGGCTGCCAGCGGCTGCCCCGAAATTGCCAGGTTCATAGAAAGAGTTGCCTAGTACACCGGCAAAGGATATATACACGAAAAGCCGGCCGGCTATCGCTGGATTGAAGATGTTGCGGCCGAAGCCTCCATATACTTCCTTGGCCATGAACACCGCGAAGGCTATGCCGATGGCTACTATCCACAAGGGAGCCCCGGGAGGCATGGACAGGGCAAAAAGGGTGGCAGTTACCAGAACGGCTTCGCTTACCTTGCCGCCCTTTTTCTTTTCGAACAGATATTCTACCAGGACGCCGACAGCCAGGCTGACTGCCAGCACGGCAAGTACCCGTAGACCATAAAGCCAGACCGCGAAGGCTGCGATTGGCGTCAGGGCATACAGGACGCGCCGCATGACCGCTTGTTTCTGGAACACGGAGCATCTCCTTCTGGAATGTTGAATGTGGTCGGCTTCATTATAAGGAAAAACTCTTATATTACAAGCAATGCCTTATGGTTCCGGATACAGTACAAGCCTTCAAGGCCGGTGGCCGAGGCCTATCAGATAGGTCTCGAAGCTGACGCTGCGGCAGGCAATGGGCTTGAAGCCCCTGGCCATGGAATATGAGCTTTTCATGCGGTCCAGCAGTTCCCTCTCGCCGCCCCCGACGAATAACTTAGCCACCACCTTGCCGCCTGGCCTGAGCATTTCGTTGGCGTAGTCCAGTACAGCCTCTACTATGGACTCCGAGCGGTCGGTGTCCAGACTGCGGTTGCCACTGGTTGAGGGCGCGGCATCGGACATGACAAGGTCATAGGGGCCAAAGGCGGCCAGGGCTGTACGGACGGCTTGATCGTAGAGGTCGCCGCGGATAAAGGTAAAATTGGTGGTACCTGGACTTATGCCGAGGGGCTGCAGGTCGACAGCTGCAAGAAAGCCCTGTTGACCCAGGCGCTTGAGAGTCCAAAGACTCCAGCTCCCT
>MIBM01000281.1:1070-6115 GCA_001830645.1 Spirochaetes bacterium RIFOXYC1_FULL_54_7 | reverse complement strand
CTGGTCTTTGTAAACGGCACCCCGGCGGTACAGATCACCGTACAGAAACAAAGCGGCAAGAATTCGGTACAGACGGCCACCGCCCTGCGCGCCCGGCTCGAGCGGATAGCCCTGGAGGTCCCCCAGGGCATCTCGATCACCGAGATCTTCAATACCACCGACATAATCCAGAACTCGATAAACCAGGTCAGTTCCAGTGCCATCACCGGCGCCCTCCTGGCGGTGATCGTGCTGTTCCTCTTCCTGCGTTCAGCCAAGCCGACCCTGATCATCGGCATTACCATTCCCATCTCGCTTCTGTTCACGCTGATGCTCATGTACTTCTGGGGCCTGACCCTGAACGTCATGACCCTGGCAGGCTTGGCCCTTGGTGTGGGCATGCTGGTGGACAACTCCATCGTTATCCTGGAGAACATCTACCGTTACCGGGAAAAGGGCACCAAGCTCACCGCCGCAGCCATCCTTGGCAGCCAGGAAATGATCAACGCCATCGTAGCATCGACCCTGACAACCATCTGTGTCTTTGCACCACTGGTCATGTTCCAGGGCCAGCTGGAGTTGATAGGAGAGCTCTTTGCCGGGCTGGCTTTCACCGTTGTCATATCCCTGATAACTTCCTTGGCGGTGGCCATGTTGCTCATACCAGTACTTGCAAGCCATTATCTGCCGGTTACCACACGCAGGCAGAAGCCCCTTCATGGTCCCATAGCAAGGCTGGATGCATTCTTCGAGAAGGGCTTCACCGGTCTGGACAATGCATACCGCAACGGTGTCCGCAGGGTTCTCAAGCACAAGATAATCACCATCCTGGTGATAGTCTCGGTGGTCGGTGGCAGCATGTTCCTGGTGCCGCATATCGGTTTTGTCTTCATGCCTGCCCAGGCTGGTGACTCGGTAAGCATCTCCGCCGAACTGCCGATCGGCAGCCCCCTTCAGGAAACGGAGTCCGTACTCAGACAGCTGGAGAGCATCGTGGAGCGGGAGGTCGAAAGTTACAAGCGACTGGTGGTCAACGCCGGGCAACGCAGTTTCTTCGGCCTCGGCGGCGGCACCAGCGGCCACCGCGGTACCCTGCAGATTACCCTGCCTGACTTCGAGGACCGCACCCAGACCTCCGACGAGATCACGACCATACTCCGGGGCTACTTCAACAGCTTCCCGGGGGTTGTCTTCTCTTTCAGCAGTGGCAACGGCGGACCCGGAGGTGGTGGCATGGGCGGCAGCCCCGTGGACATCCTGATAAAGACCGAAGACCTTGCCAAGGGCAAGGCTCTGGCCGAGCGCATAGCCGAGCTGATACGCAAGAAAGTACCGGAGGCCACCGAGCCGGCGGTGGACCTGAAGGACGGCCTGCCGCAGATAGAACTGAGGGTGGACCGCGAACGGCTGTACTCCCTTGGCCTGAACGTGTACACCGTCGGCCAGGAGATAAAGGCGGCGGTAGACGGCATAGCCGCAACCAAGTACCGAAGCGGCGGTATGGAATACGATGTCCTGGTGATCCTTTCCGAGCAGGACCGCAGCGAACTGCCTGCCCTGGATCGTATATTCGTCAACAATCCCATGGGCCAGCGCATACCTCTGTCCAGCTTTGCCAGTTACGAGAAGACCACCGGCCCCATAGACATCAAGCGGGAAAACCAGAGCCGCGTTGTACATGTGACCGCGGGCATTACCTCCGGCACACCGATCGACCGTGTGGAAACAAAAATCCGCGCCTTGATAGCCACCGAGATACCGGCCGAGGATGACGTGGTAATCGAGTACGCCGGTGACTACCAGGAGTTCCTGGACTACGGCACCAAATTCGCCATGATCATGCTGGTGGCTGTCTTCCTGGTCTTCGGCATCATGGCCAGCCAGTTCGAATCCTTCCTGGATCCCTTCATAATCCTGTTCACCGTACCGCTGTCCTTCGTGGGCGTGGTGTGGATCTATTTCATCACCGGTGAGCCCTTCAACATACTTACCGCCGTAGGCCTCATCGTGCTGGTCGGCGTCATTGTGAACAACGGCATCGTGCTGGTGGACTATACCAACCTGCTGCGCAGACGGGGGCTCAGCCTGAACGAGGCCTGCATCGAAGCCGCCGGCAACCGCCTGCGTCCCATCCTGATGACCACCCTGACCACCGTACTGGCCCTTGTGCCCATGGCTTTCTTCCCCGGCGAAGGCTCGGAACTCGTGGCGCCCATAGGCAAGTCCGTCCTGGGTGGCCTGTCCTTCGGCACCTTGATGACCTTGTTCCTTATGCCGGTCATCTACGCCATCTTAAACCGCCGGGCAGACGAGCGCAGAGCCAGGGCCGACGCCCGCCGTGACCGCCTGGCCGCCGGTTATACCCGCAAACAGGTCAAGGCCATGCTGGCCACCGGAACATCGAAACCTGTTACAGGAATCGATCCAGAGCCAGCTGGTCAAGAACCTACCGACACAGGAGCATCACTATGAAACGTGTGGAAATAATTGCCAACCTCTCGGTGGAGGAAGACCTCATGGAGGCCTTCGCCGGCGCAGGCATTGTCAAGGCATACACCAAGATCCCGGTTGTGCACGGCTCCGGCCGCTCGGATCCCAAGATGGGCGATGCGGTCTGGCCCGAGGAGAATTTCGTCCTGCTGGTATACTGTGACGAGGCAGAAGCTGTCCGGATAGAAGAAACAGTTGCGGAGATAAAGACGAAGTTCAAGAATGAGGGTATAAAGGTATTCACCATGTAGGCTACCACGCCTCTACGGATGATACCGGGAAGACAGCCTGTATGGTGCGGGCTGTCTTTATCATTTTACAAGGATGGTGACTTGATGCTGGATACCCTGATTTTTGCCGCCGAAACCATTGTGCCCATATTCTCACTCATCCTGGTCGGAATGGTACTGAAGAAGAAGGACTTCATTGGAGAGTCTTTCATCTCCACCTCTTCTGTACTGGTATACCGTCTTGTCCTGCCGGTAATGCTGTTCCAGGAAATATCCGAAGTAGATGGCATTCCTGCAGAACTCTATCTTGGAATGGCAGTACTTGCCGGTATCACCATCCTTGTCTTCATTGTTACATGGGCTCTTTTCTACCGGATGCCAGGACCAACCAAGGGGAGCATGGTACAGGGCGGTTTCAGGGGTAATGTAACCATACTGGGACTGGCGGTCATAGAGAGCAGCTACGGAAGCTCGGCGATCCAGATTGCCGTGGTCTTCCTGATCACCACGATGCCCCTCTTCAATCTTCTTGCCATCATCGTTCTGAGTCATAGTTCGGGCCACCAGGAAGGCAACGTTGCCGCAAAGGTCCTGGGTGAGGTGATAAGAAACCCCCTCATCTGGGCCATTCTTCTTGGACTGCCCTTTGGCTTGCTGGACATAACCCTACCCGGCGTTGTGGTCAGTTCCATGGATTATATATCCAGGCTGACCCTACCCCTGGCCCTCATCG
The DNA here is from genome assembly GCA_001830645.1 of Spirochaetes bacterium RIFOXYC1_FULL_54_7. GTDB lineage: Bacteria > Spirochaetota > Spirochaetia > Treponematales > UBA12059 > MIBM01. Next base: position 2,683 of record MIBM01000281.1, on the reverse strand, counting down.
GCATAGGTGGCTCCCTGAAGCTCAAGAGCCTCATGAGCCGGAAGTTGCTATGGAGTGGAGCATCGGTAATCAAGCTTCTGGTCTTGCCTGCCCTTGTCTGGCTGGCGGCATTGGCGTTTTCCATTACCGGCGACACCCTGGTCGCCATGGTGATTTTTGCAGCCTGCCCCACGGCTGTCACCAGTTTTGTGATGGCCGAGGCACTCGGCGCGGACAGCGAGCTGGCCGGGGAGATTGTCAGCGCCACCACCCTGTTTTCCATGTTTACCATGACCTTCTGGATAGGCATGCTGGCAAGTTCCGCATAGGCAGTAGCATACCAATCGGGAGTACAGTCCTGATCCTGCCGAGCGCAATATCAGCAATAGTTGCCATCGAGGCAAACTTGACGCCTGACCTCCTTTGCCCCACACTGGAAGCGAGGAGTCATCCGATGGCAATTTTCTATCTCATTTTCGCGCTGATTGTAGCTGTTGGCGCTGTTGTCTTTGCCCTGCAGAACAGCGCCCAGGTAGCAGTGGTACTGTTCGCCTGGTCTTTTTCGGGATCCCTGTCGCTGATACTGCTGATAACCCTTTTCCTGGGTGTCTTGATAGGCCTCCTGGTCATGCTGCCAGGATCCATCAAGCGCAGCTTCCAGTCATCAGGTCTCAGACGGACCGTAAAAAAACTCAAGAAGGAAAAAGCGGAATCTACGACGACAAGCATGGACGATGGTAGCCAGCAAGCCATTTCGGCTGCGCCGCCGTTACCGGCAGATGATCAGGGTAAGGCTGATTGATCAGCAAGCAACTGATACCGCTTTTTCGTCCAGGGCCAGACTGCAAGCAAGGAAGCCAGTATCGCCGTCAATGGTGCGATCAACACCAGTCCTACAGAACCTATCATCGTATGGAAGACCTCACTGGAAACGTAGACCATATTGAAGGTATTGAGCGCAGGTACACCCTGGGCCATGAACACCATCAGGAGACTGGTAAAACCACCGGTATACGCCAGTAACAAGGTGGTGGACATGGTACCGATTACCTTCCGCCCCACATTGAAACCGGATTTGACCAGTTCCACAAAACCAAGACCAGGCCTTTTCTGATGTATTTCATCAACCGATGCGGCTACATCCATGGCAAGATCCATGAAGGCTCCGGATGAGGCAAGGAAAGTACCAGCCAGAAATATCTGTGTCAGGTTCAGGTACTCGAATCCCCCGAAGCGAAGGGTCTCCGAAAAAGGCCGGACTGCCCCGTTCAGGCGATACGGCCAGGCCAGAGCCAGAGCTATGATGGCACTTATGGCGGTACCACTCATGCTGCCAAGGAAGGCGGCCAGGCCGGTTCTGGTAAAACCTGCTACAAGAAAAATGATGAAAAAACTAAGCAACCCTACTACTGCCAGACTTGCCATAACGGGCGGTAGGCCAGCCAGGAAAGCGGGTATGAGTATTTTCCAGATTACCACGCCTGTGAATACAAAGGCCACGAAACTTTTGAATCCCGTCCATCCTCCAAAAGCCAGGAGCAGAACCAGAAAACCAATGACCATACCAGCCTGGATGTCTATCCGCCAGTGATCCATGATCATGATAGCCGCAGGACTGTTGTCCTCATTGGGAT
>MIBM01000281.1:204-1017 GCA_001830645.1 Spirochaetes bacterium RIFOXYC1_FULL_54_7 | reverse complement strand
TTGCCGTACAGAAGATTGGTTGCTTCAGCTTCCAGGCCATGGTACGGACCATCAAGAACCCGTATGCGCGCTATCTGCTCGCCCTGCAGCAATACACCATAGTTCTTGACCCCCTGATTGAAGGTCTCCAGCACTTCGGCCTTGGCCCGAACCGAAACATCATCAGTCCGTCCGTAGCCGGTAGGAATCATGGCAGCAAGCAGGATCAACAAGACAGCGATGGTGACAAACACGATTTCACGTCTACTGATACCCGCCCAGGCATGCCTGAAATACTGATTGATGACACGCTGGATAGTCATGGAACCTCCGTAACATAAAATTGCCGGGGTGGTGCGTTGCTCCACCCCGGCTTGATCAGGACCCTGGCTTCTTCAGAACCGTGTCATCAATTCGTGGCCAGTTCCTTCACGCCCATCACTGATACAAGTTTGTCAAAGATGTTTGTGTTGTCATAATAACCATTGAACAGGCTCTGTCCCTTACCAAGGGCAAAGGTAGGAACGGGAACCCCGGTATGGGAGTAACTTGTCCAGCCAATGCCGGCATTCTGGTTGGTGATGTGGGTAAGGGTCACCGTCAGTGGTTCGTAGCCGCCGTACAGAAGGTAGATGCTCTCCTGGGGAGCCCTCTCCACTTCACCCTTCATAGTGCGGACGAAAGAGCGCTGGATCAGTTCCTTGTCCGATTCGGGAAGATTGCCGAAATCAATGCCGAAGAACCGCTGTATTACTGGGAGCAGATCTTCAAGATAAGCATCATTGGCGGACCGACCCTGCTTGTACCAGCCAAGGACCTCGGTATCGAAGGCAA
>MIBM01000281.1:0-192 GCA_001830645.1 Spirochaetes bacterium RIFOXYC1_FULL_54_7 | reverse complement strand
GCTGGAGTGAAATCTTCTCGTAGGCGGTTGAATACTTGGAACCCGCGAAACCGATGCTCAAGCCACCGGTTTCATGGTCCCCGGTCACCACAATAAGGGTATCATCGGGGTACTTTGCCTGGAACTCAAGGGCCTTTGCAATGGCCTTGTCAAAGGCCAGGGTATCGCCGATGGAAGCGGCCGCGTCATTGG
>MIBM01000280.1 GCA_001830645.1 Spirochaetes bacterium RIFOXYC1_FULL_54_7 | reverse complement strand
ATCGCGTCTTGTCAATCCTGCCACGTACACCCAGTACTTCGGAGGGGTCACGTTCCTCTATGGGGATGTTTCCCATACCCGTGGGCAGATCAGGATCAAAGGTGGGGGAGGGCAAGGCTACATAGAAGGGTATACCATTGTCATGGGCAGCCAAAGCCTTCAAGTAGGTACCTATCTTGTTGGCCACATCGCCGTTGCGGGCAGTACGGTCGGTACCTACGATGACCACATCCACCAGGCCCGCATGCATCAGGTGGCCTCCGGCATTGTCGCAGATCACGGTGTTGGCTATGCCGTTCTGTCCCAGTTCCCAGGAGGTAAGGGCACCCTGGTTACGCGGCCTGGTCTCGTCCACCCAGACATGCAGGGGAATGCCCCGCCTGGCCGCTTCATAGATGCCGGCGGTGGCGGTGCCATGGTCCACAGTAGCAAGCCAACCCGCATTGCAGTGAGTCAGAACCTGTACGGTCTTGCCGTTTTTGGCAGCGCACAGCTTTTCCAGTATTTCGGCACCATGACGGCCAAGGGCGGCGCAAATCCGCACATCCTCATCCGCTATGGCCTTGGCGGTCTCCAGGGCTGCCATAACCTTGCCTTCCAGGGTGGAACATACGGCAAAAGCACTCCGTTGCCTCTCGATAGCCCAATGCAGATTGACTGCTGTAGGCCTGGCCCCATCCAGCTCGTCCAAAGCCCTGGACAGATCGGCATCAAAGCTGTCTGACGTAAGGCCTGCGAACTCCATGCAGGCCAGGTACACGCCATATCCGGCAGCCGCACCGATCAGGGGCGCTCCCCGCAGGTGCATGTCACGGATGGCTGCCACCATTTCACGGTAAGTGCGGATATATTCGATCTCCACCTTAAAGGGCAGTTTCCTCTGGTCTATGATACCCACCGAACGGGCATCATCGGCCAGCCAGATGGAACGATAGTGCGTGCCGTCTATAAGCATGGCTAACTCCTGCATTCCATCCTATGCACCACAGGCGGAACCGTCAACCTGACAATCATTACGCGAGACGAGTTGTTGTTTCAAGGCAAGACACCCGACCTGTGCATCCTGCGCGATATTGTCGCCATTTCCTTGAGAGGCTATGATCAGCCCAGACCCGAAAGCAAGCCACGCGGAGGAAGCATGAGCAATGACAAGCCGATTTTCGACAAGAGCATAGCGGAATGGCAGGATGAACGTTCACGCCTGAATGAAATAGTCCTTGACGGGGCCAATCTGGAACTAAAGCGCTTCTTCAGCCTGGACAGCCAGACCTACCGCGCAGGTGCCCTCGACGCCCCGACAAAGGAACTCCTGGGCTTGGTGGCCAGCCTGGTCCTGCGCTGCGACGACTGCATCCTCTACCACACCATCCGCTGCCATGAAGAAGGCATAGCCGCCGACCAGTTCAAGGAAGCCTGCAGCGTCGGGCTCATCGTGGGCGGCTCCATCGTCATACCCCACCTGCGCCGCGCCATGGCCCGCTGGGAGGAGCTGGAAGGTTCGACAATCCTGGGCACCTCCCCACGCCGTGAGGGCGCGGGGTCGGGCTTGCCGGGGGTTCCGTCCCGGCTGGGTACAACCGGGACCGGCTCCGCCGCCCCGTCAATCCCTGGTGCATAGTCTACCGGCAGCGGAAACCCTATTCCTGCACGCAGCATCCTTCCAAGGTACCGACCTTAGCGAGGGGATGGCCCCGGAACGAGCAGAGAAGTCATGACACTATTCACGCTTGACGACATTAACGATATGCGTTATTATAATTCATGATCCAATCATTCAAAGATGGGGATACTGAAAAACTGGCGAATGGAGAGCGGGTACCGCGTCTGCTTCCATTGGAGTGCCGGTATGGCAACCAATGTGGAGCTTGTTGATTATCATTAGGAGTTCATACATGGAAGCATTACAGCCTGTAAGCCCTGGCGAGTTATTGCAGGAAGAGTTCCTTGTTCCTTTCGGATTAACTAAATATCGCTTGGCCAAGGAAATTGGGGTGCCAGCCCAGCGGATAGGCGAAATAGTCGCCGGCAGACGATCCATCACTGCCGATACCGACCTTCGGCTATGCCGCTACTTTGGTTTGTCCAATGGCTACTGGCTACGGGCCCAGGTAGCCTATGATACCGAGAAGGCAGCCCCCGGGTTGGCCAAAATCCTTGCAGGCATCAAGCCTTGGAAGGATTCCCGAGGCAGATAAGCAGGCCGAGGTATTCCTGCGCGCCTGCAGGCAACCACATGACAGGCAGTGACAGAAAAATATACAACTAAACTACAGCAGAACGCCATTATTCCCGTAACGGATACCAGGGTGAGGATCCGGCTTGATCCGGAACATTGAATACGCGGAATACTCCTACCGGGACCTGAGCCTGAGGTGTGACAACCATGGCGAGGAACTACTCCTAAAGTTAAAGCATCGACTTCAGCGACATTCCCGAATGGGATGATCAAGCGTTCAATGAAGCAGTGCCTTTTTTATCGATTTTCAAGCCCCGCAAAGAACAAATCACTACACGACTGGATGCCGATATCCTGCTATGGCTCAAGAGCCATGGCAAAGGTTACCAGACCTTGATCAATGACGTGTTACGCCAGGCCATGAGAAAAGAACTCGAGAATCGGGTCTGATCCGGTTAGACTCTTTAAATCTCCATGGCGGGGGATTCCCTTCGGGTTGGACACCGCCCTATATGCACTGTACAATAGGAACCTACAGAACAAAGTGGAGGTATACCTGCATGACCGAACAAGATTTGCTGGAAAGGATCACAATAAATCCACAGATATTCAGAGGTAAACCGATAATCCGCGGGCACAGATTGGCTGTCGAACATGTTTTAGGCATGATGACAGCAGGAGATTCCATGGAAACAATCCTGGAAGGCTACCCATGGCTCGAACGGGAAGACATTCTTGCCTGTCTCGCTTATGCGCACCGACTCGTAGAACATGAACGAGTCGAGCCCAAGCTGGTCTGGAGCGCATGAAACTCCTGCTTGATTCTTGTGTCTGGAGAGGTAATCGCCAAACCCTTGCAGACAACGGACATGATGTCTCCTGGGTCGGAGACTGGGAATCAGACCCCGGTGATGAAGAGGTATTGCGCCGTGCAGAGGCTGAAAAACGGATTCTGGTCACTCTTGATAAGGATTTTGGAGAACTTGCTATCGTACATAGCCAGCCGCATGCCGGCATCATCCGACTTGTAGGCATTCCCGCACGCCTGCAGGCAACCACATGCCAGGCAGTGACAGAAAAATACAAAACTGAACTACAACAGAACGCCATTATTACCGTGACGGATACCAGGGTAAGGATCAGGCTTGATCCGGAAAATTGAAAACACCCCTACTAAGAGCTGACCTTGAGGGTGTAAAACTAGAAACTTCTAAAATCTCCAAGATCGAGGCCTGTCCTCTTAGAGGGCTCAGAAGTCTGAGGGACAGTCCTCTTCGGGGCGGGGACTGTCCCCTTGGGTTGCTCTTGTGTTTACCGAGGCAGAAGTAGCCGAGCGCATTGGCCACCCGGCCACCCTTGAACACAAGATATGGTCCAAAGGGAAAAAGCTCTATGAGGCCGCATGAAGAATGGCTGTACAAGGCTGGGCAAGATCTTGAATCGGCCCAGATACTGTTTGATTCAGACAGACCCGTTCTGGACATGGCAGGGGAAAGCTGACCTGATCAGGAGTATCCATTTGCAAATGACTAACGCGCTACAGTACCTGTGTTCTACATCACTGTAGAGGCAATTTAATTCTGCTACAATCCTGAGTCGCCAAGACGTGGTACTGATCTCTGGTGAGTGACCGTCCCCTCGGATTGCTCATGAGAAGGTTGCATAACTATAATCCCTAAAATCTCCAAGTCCGGGACCTGTCCCTTCTGGTGGCTCAACTTTGCTTCCAAGAACCGCCAGCCAGAAAAAATCTTGCTGACTTAAAAAAGTGCTTGACAGCTGTTCTCATAGAGGCCTTTCCCTTTGGGTTGCTCATAATGCACGGATAGTTCTAATATTTACTGCTTGCCCCTTTGTTATAGCTTGATTATTGCCATTTAAAAAGTAAATGGCAAGAGCACGCATTGCCTCAGAACTAATCTCGTCCTGGAAGGGTGGTTGCCTCATAAGTAAAACCTCGTCCTGAGGGTATCATGCCCAAGGGGCACCTTGTGGAGATGACGATAAGGACCCGGAAAGAACTGACCAGGACGGTAGCGAAACGCTACACCAAGGCTAGTCGGACAGGAAAGCAGGCCCTGCTTGACGAGTTCTGCACGAACACCCAGTACAACAGGGACTACGCAACATCATTGCTCAGGGCAAAAGCCAGGGCTGGAACAGGCAACCAACGAAAGAGTCCAGGGCGAGGCAAGAAAACAGGACGACTACCACGGTATGACGCAAAGACAGTCCGGATCCTGGTCAGGGTCTGGAAGATGTTCGACAGACTTTGCGGAAAGCGGCTCGTGGTATTCATCAAAACCGGGCTCCCGGCCATTCGATCAGTGCCCTTCCTGCATATCACACCTGAGCAGGAAGCCCTGCTTTCCGGAAGCCAACCCGCAAGAAGGATAAGCTGCATGGGTATTGCTACACCCGGCCATCCCAGGGTTTGAAGGAATCCATTCCTGTCCGCACCTTCGGAGAATGGGATGCATCCCCGCCCGGGCACTGCCAGATCGATACCGTAGGGCATGATGGTGGCTTCCTGTCCCAGGAATGCTCGTTTTCGCTGTGCCTTACGGAGATAAGTACTGGCTGGACAGAACGATACGCCATGCAAAACAGGGCTTTCAAGTGGGTCCGCCAAGGTCTTGAGGCTATGAAAGCCTCGGTTCCCTTCCCCCTACTGCACCTGCACCCCGACAACGGCGGCGAGTTCATCAACCACGGGCTTGTCGCATGGTGTGCAACACAGGATCCCGTGATAGAGTTGTCGCGGTCCAGGCCCGGCAAGAAGAATGACAACTGCCATGTGGAGCAGAAAAACTTTGAAACCATCAGAAAGCTGGTGGGCTATGCCCGGTATTCAACACAGGAAATGCTGGAAACCCTGAATCGGCTCTACAAGGTTCACGGCCTGTTGCTGAATTACTTCTATCCATCCCAAAAGCTGGTCTCAAAAACAAGGGTCGGCAGCAAGGTCCGGAAAACCTATGACACGCCGAAAACCCCCGCAACACGTTTGCCGGAAAACCCCGACGTTCCAGTGACGGTCAAGCAAACCATCCAGACTACAATGGCTCATCTGGATCCTGTGGCCTTGTCAAATCAGGTGGATACCTTGGTCAACCTGCTGCATGGCATGCTGGCCAGGACTGATTCATCAATGGTACAACCGATGTGAATGATTAGCCCCGTTGCCGTGGGCTAGGAAATGACTTATGAGGCAACCACTTCGCTGGACGAGGTTTTGTTTTGAGGCAACACGGGTACAATTAACTACACTGGCCAAGCGAAGTGCATATGCTGTGATATTGCCGCCATCCCCTGATGAGACTATTATCAATCCAGGCCCCGACAGCAAACCGCAGGAAGGAATCATAAGGAACAAAACGCCGTGAACACACCCGACCTCGTACTGGACCTGAGCCTCTGGTACACACGCAACACCGAACGCGGCAGCCTGCCTGTGCGTTACCGCGGCTGGCCCCTTCAGGATATATACAGCGACCTCGGGCTTGTTTCCTGGGTCATCAAGCGCCCCTGGTCCATCAGCTACGAAGGTATTGACCATAGCGGGATCCAGGACAACACCAGTCGGACCAGAAGCTGGAAGAGCCCGGAAGGGAGCATCATGGCCCGCTGGAACATGGGCCCTGACGGTGACTGGTGGCAGACCGAGTATCCGGTAAAGGATGCCTCCGATCTGGCACTGGTCGAGAGGGTCATCCGCGCCATGCGCTACGAACTGCCTGATGAAGTACCTGACTGCAACAGTGATGACGTGATCGAGCTGCCCTTGCGGCCGTACTCGGACCTCCTGCACAGCTTCCTGGGCTGGACCGAGGGCCTGATGATAGCCCTGGAGGAAGCAGAGATCATTGCCGGCCTGGTCAACCTGATGGAAGACAAGTACGCACAGCTGGTGGATGAGCTGCTCGGATTTCCTCAGACAACTTTCCTGGCCCCGGACAATCTGGACGCCAACTTCATCAGTCCTGGAATTTTCAGCAACCACATGGCTGCGGGTTACCGCAGGAGCTCTGAAGCCCTGCATGCCAGGGGCAGAACCCTCACGGTACACCTGGGCGGCAACACCCGATCACTGCTGGCTCCCCTGGCCGCCTGCGGGATGGACTGCCTGGAAGGCATCTGCGGCCCGCCCCAG
>MIBM01000279.1:19331-29935 GCA_001830645.1 Spirochaetes bacterium RIFOXYC1_FULL_54_7 | reverse complement strand
TGGGTGCAGGCCTGGCAGCTGCTCCGGTGAGTCCTACGACAGCTGATCCGTCAGCCGGCACATCCCCCGGGAGGCTGGAGCCCCATCATGGCTGAGGGTATCCTAAAGTTCACGGTGGAAAACCGGCGACCCGGGCCACTACTCGCCCTGGAAGATTACCAGGGTATCGAGGCAATCCGGTCCAGGCTGTGGCAGTTGCGGCTCATAGGCCATGACAAGCAGGCCGATGTTGGTTATGGCAACATCAGCCAACGAGGAAGCAGTGGTGGCTTTGTGATTTCCGGCACCCAGACGGGGCACAAAGCAATCCTTGATAGCGGGGATTATGTGGTTGTTGACGACTGGGATTTTTCACACAACAGTGTGTCCTGCACGGGGCCCTGCCTGCCGTCCAGCGAGGCCCTGAGCCACGCAGCCCTGTACCGGAGGCCCGATGTCGGAGGTGTGATCCATGTTCACTCACGAGTGCTGTGGGATGGCTTGATAAAGGCCGGGACTCTCTGTACTGATGATCACATAGCCTATGGCAGCGAGGCCCTGTACCGCAGGCTTGCGGACTTGGCCGGCACTGGAACAAGCGCTTCCCCCGGGGGAAGTGGGCAAGCTGAAAGTGCTCCGGACACTGGCAGCCCGGACCTGCCCCTGGTCATCGTGACAAAGGGCCATCAGGATGGCGTGTTTGTGGCCGGACGCGATCTGGTAGAAGCATACGAAGCGATTGTCAGCTTGTTAGGATAGTAACCAGGATACTAGGTGGAGGAATCATTAATGGTCAAGGTAGGAATCATAGGCGGCTCAGGGCTTGAAAATCCTGATATCACCAATAATGCACATGAATTGAAGGTCACCTCCCGCTTCGGCGATCCCTCCTCAACCCTTACTGTTGGAACCATAGCAGGGGTGGAGACCGTCATACTGTCCAGACACGACAGGACCCACCGGATAAGCCCCACGGGGGTGCCAAACCGGGCCAACATACAGGTCCTGAAGGACCAGGGCTGCACGCATATAATCGCCACCACCGCCGTTGGCTCCCTGCGGGAGGAGATAGGCCGGGGAGACTTCGTGGTTCTGGACCAGTTCATCGACTTTACCAGACGCCGGGAGGTTACCGTCTTTGACAACTTTGACGACGGGATGCACCACGTGCCCATGAGCGAACCATTTGACGCAGGTCTGCGGAACTTCCTTTACGAGACGGCAACCAGGCTGGGTGTTAAAACCCATAAGACAGGCACAGTGGTGACCATAGAGGGTCCCCGGTTTTCCTCCAAGGCCGAGTCCCGCATGTTCAGGCTCTGGGGCGCGGACGTGATAAACATGAGCACCGCCCCGGAGTGCATAATAGCGAATGAACTTGGCATACCTTACGCTGCGGTGGCCATGTCCACCGACTACGATTGCTGGAAGGAAGACGAGGAAGCCGTTACCTGGCAGGCGGTGATGGAAATATTCAAGGCCAATGCGGGAAAGATGACGGGCTTGCTGGTGGAGGTTATACCAAGGATATGAAGTATTCTGTTCCAATACTCTCCGTTGTGGCCTGGGTCGTCATAATCGCCATGTCATATTTGAATCCATCAGGAACCATTCCGATGGATTCAATCAGGCGGAATCCTGGTTTTTTTTTAGTAGGTACTTCTGTGTTGGCCTTTGTACTGCCGCTTCTAGCCATGCAGGCCAGGAATTTTGGGCATTTCCTCCTGCGCTGGGGAGTTGGCTTCCTTTTGCTTCTGGCCCTCAGCTGGTATGCTGCTATACACTGGCACCGGGATTTTTTAGTTTTCGAGGCCCAGCTCATCATGATGTATCTGATAATCTTTATTCTGACCATAGACAGTTTCCATGTCATACGGAAGAAGCACCAGGTCTACCGGTTTATATTTCTTGGTGCCATTGTCATATTTTCCTTGTGGACCCTATGGCTGATGCTTATGTCTTATACCATCGTCACCCGTGAGGAGCCCCGCTGGATCGAGGCCACGGCATACAATGTAGTCAATGGTATCATCGGAATTGCCTTCCTTGTTTCGGCTATACTGTTACGCGAGCGGTCTAACCGCGTGGTGCATATGGTGGATGGGGTACTTTATCTCGACGACAGGAGTATCACTGCCTTCCTTAGCCCCCAGGAAAACCGTATTGTAAGCGCCTTTCTCCTGGAGCCTACCCATCATCAGACCTGCAGTTCCCTGTTAAGCTTGCTGAAAGGAATCGGCAAAAATGGGCATGACAATGGTCTGCCTCCGCTGGAGGGTGCTGGCGATTGTGAACATTGCATGGATGAGCGTTGGACTGCCTCTGCCTGCCCTGTCTACCGCAATCTGAAGAACCGCATAGCAGACAGCAAAAAGTACCTTGAACTGCTCCAGATCGGGACCATAGTACCGGTATCAGAGAATCCCCGGGATATTAAAGAAAAGGGCTGGCGCTTGCGCTTTTTTGATGATATCAAATGCCACTCCTCATAGTCGGATTTTGCAATATTTTTTGCACACGTGTGCGAGTTGCCTGACCAGTTTATATTTATTCAGGCTATATTTTTCTCCTAGACTGGTAATAGGAGAGAAAAATGACGAAACGCTGTTCGCTTGGCATTGTTGGGGCTGGCTTGCTTGTCTTGTTTCTGCTGAGCTCCTGTCCCTCCGCGACTACACCAAGTGTTAAAACCTATGTCATAAGCTATATTGCCAATGGGGCTGTTTCCGGTACTCCCCCGGCTTCGCAGCTCAAGACCCATGGTATAGCCATTATCTTGGCCGGCAACAACGGAAATCTGGAGCGGCCAGGTTATGGTTTTGCCGGCTGGAATACCGCAGCCACTGGTAGCGGTGCTACCTTCCTTTCTGGCGCGAGCTACACTGTCAATGCTGCTTTGACCCTATACGCCTTATGGCAACCAGATCCAGATCCAGATCCAGACCCAGATCCAGACCCAGATCCAGATCTTGTGCCGGTAACCGGAGTCACCCTGAACCAGAGTTCTGCATCTCTGGAAACTAATGGCTCCTGGACGGTACAGCTGACCGCGACAGTGGCTCCGGTGGATGCAACCAATAAATCGGTCACCTGGACCAGCTCCGACCTTGGTGTTGCTACGGTATCGGTCACTGGTCTGGTTACCGCTATCGGCAATGGTACAGCCACCATCACAGCAAGCACCGCGGATGGGAGCAAAACGGCCAGTTGCGTGGTTACGGTTAATACGGCTGTTACCGGCATTATCCTCGACCTCACTACCAGTACCCTGACCGTGGCGGCGACACAGCAGCTGATAGCGACGGTGCTTCCCGCCACCGCCACCATCAAGTCAGTGACCTGGGTCAGCTCCGATGAAAGTGTTGCCACTGTTTCGGCCACTGGTCTGGTTACAGCCATGGCTCCGGGTACTGCCATCATCACCGTGTCAAGCGATGATGGCTCTTATAGTGCTGATTGTACGATTACGGTTCCGGGATCCGGGACTGCCAACGTCACCATAGATTAAGTGGAAGGGTAAACATATGAAAAACTACAAGTTATCGACTGTACTGATGACACTGGTAATTCTGGGTTTTATCCTGGCTGTCCTTGCTGGTTGCTGGAGCCCTCTGGGTGGGAACCCGCGTGCTAACCTGGATTCCCAAGGCAAAGTGGTGGTCAACCTTCCCCCGTATGCACCTTGGCTAGGCTCCTTGATGGATAAAGCCAATCCTCCCGGCAGCTTCACACTCCGCTCCCTCACAGCCCAGAGCCGGGCTTTCCTGGTTGCCGACTATGTAGTTCTGACGGTTTTTAATTCCAGCAGTGTTGAGGTAAGCCAGAAGTCTTTCAATCCCTCCTCTTTTTACTTTGCTGAAGACGGGAACGGGACCGTGGAATACACCCTGACCCTGGAAGAGGGTACGGGGTACACCATCAGGGCAGACATCTACAATCTGGATGAATCAGACACTGAACCTATGGTTTCTGGAATGTCCACTCCCTTTGCGATCCTAGCCGGGGCGGACACTCCGGTAGCCATCACCTGTACTCCTTTGAATCCCACAACCCTGGTTCTGGATACCCAGGAATCATTTAACCAGGTAAGTTCTGTCATAGATGAGCAGACGGGAGAACCCGCATCCCTTGGTGGTGAAACCTGGGTATCCGCTGTGGCTCCGAGCAATGGGCTGCTCCTGCTGAACGTGGATCTGCCTGAGGGATCGTACCTGGGAATGGGCTTGTATGATAGTGAAGGCCGGCTGCTCACAAATGTAAATTACAATGTTTACCCGGGCAATCAGGGAAACAACCTGTTGAGCGGTGATGGCTATATTCAGTTTTCCGGTTTGACACCCTCTGAAATCATCTATCTGGTTTTTGTCCTGATAGATGACGGCGGTACTGAAAACTTCTCCATAAACCCTTCCAGCCCCAGTTCCATCAGTGGGACGATAACGGTATCCGGCATAACAAATCCCGACCTGCTACCTGGTCTGAACCAGGTTATCCTGGTTGAGAACAGCCTGGATGACCCGTGGATAAGCAATGTCGGTTTCGGAGAACCAGTGGTGGATAATGGCAATCTGGTCTATTACTACACGCTTCCTTACAGCGGGATGCTGGACGGGGTGGTTTTTGGGGTTATGGTAAATAATGGTGAAAACTGGCCCTTGCCTGGTGATTATTTCGGAGCTACTGACAGAGAGCCTGGAACACCCATGGATTTTATTACTGGTGCGGGGATTGAGCCGACTCACTTTTCCGGCAATGTGACGAACATCAATTTCACTCTGCAGCAGATTGCAGCCACTCCCATACCCGCCTCCGCCTTCCCGGATCCTGCCCTGCGGGCCGCCATGGAAGCGATTATTGGCAAGAGCTTTACAGGGGTACAAGGTGGCGTAACCGATGCGGATTTGATGGGATTGACCAATGCTCTGGATTTTTCAGGGAGTAATGAAGCTTATTCAGACCTGACTGGTCTGGAACTGTGTGATAATGTTTCTGGACTCTTGCTGAACGGCCATGATCTTTCAGGCTGCGATCTAGGCACAGCAGCGGGAGGTAATGCCTATGAGGCCTTGGCCGGCATGGATTCCCTCGGAAGCATGCAACTTCCCTGATGCAACCTTGATAACCTGGATTTTATAACCGGCGCAACCAACCTGGCATATCTCAACTTTTCTTCTAACCCTAATCTAAGCTATACAGAGCAGCTTGAAATCGATGCATCGGTATTACCCCATCTTATGCATATCTGGTACAGCGGTAACAGCGCGGTACTGGTCAATGACACCGAATGGGCTGCTCTAGTTGAACAGATAGGCGAGTTTACCCAGATCTTTTCACTGGGTTTGGTCGGGTTCGGACTGACGCCTGATCAGCTTGACGTACTGTATACCGAAGTACTGAGCATGGATCCCGGAGCTTTCACCGAGCTGGATTTCCGGGACTGCGCTCTTGATGATGGTGCTTTGGGTCTGCTGGCAAACCTGACGGCTCTGGAATACCTGGGTCTTGCGAACAACGACGCAGTGAGTGACATATCCGCCCTGGCTGTGGCAAACCTGTCGACCTTGCAGGCGCTCGACTTGACCATTACCTCTGTTACCGATCTGTCCCCCTTGCAGGCTCTCCATGGCCTGGGTGCCTTTTCCACCCATTCGCATTGGGGCTTTGACGTAAACCTGTCCTACCTCGGGCTCGACCTGTGGTCCGGCACTCCCAATCGGAATGTGGTTGATTATCTGATTACCCGGGGAGTAGATGTACACTATGAAGACGGCAACATCCTTACAGCACCTGTCAATATTCCTGCATCCGCCTTCCCGGATCCTGCCCTGCGGGCCGCCATGCAAAACCTCGTTGGCAAGAGTTTTACCGGTGAAGAGGGAGGGGTGACCAATGCTGATCTGCTGGCTTTGACAACCATTGATTTCACCGGAAGGAATGACGCTTACTCGGACCTGACGGGTCTGGAGCTGTGTGATGATGTTTCTCTGCTCGCGTTGAACAATAATGACCTTTCCGGTTGTGACCTCGATGAGCCAGCAGGCTCCACCCACATGGCTTTGATGGGTATGACCAAGCTGAAGGTGCTTGTGTTCTGGGATACAAACCTGGATAGTCTGGCTTTCATACCTGGCCTCTCACAACTGGAAGTCATCAATCTTTCAGGAAATCCTGATTTAAGCTATTACGAACAGAAAAGGATCAATTCTACAAACTTCCCGATTCTAACAGACGCGGTGTTCACTGGATACGACAGTGACAGAAACGGGTATAGCGATGACCCGATGGGTGTAACAGACTGGGATGATTTCATTGCTCTTGTGGGTTCATTTACCACGCTTCGGCGGCTTGATATGCATGGCACCCTGATCAGTTCCACGCAGTTTGCCAGTCTTTATACCAGCGTCCTCAGTACAGATCCTTCAAAATGGACTGGATTGGGCTTTGGTTCCAATCTGCTTGATGACACTTCCCTGGTCCTGATTGCCAACCTTCCAAACCTTAATACCCTTACTCTATGGAATAATCCCGGTATCACTGATCTGACAGCAATCCAAGGAATGGATAGTCTTGACCATCTCAATGTCAACAACACACGAATTACGGATCTTGAGAGCCTGCAGGCCTTGAAAAGTGCTGGTGCGTTTTCTTCCCGCACTCTTTATTCACAGTATGATATTGACTTGACTTACGCTGGCCTCGATCTCTGGCCAGGCACGGCCAACCGGGCGGTCATTGACTCTCTGATTGGGCAGGGAGTCAGGATCAGCTATGCAGATGGCAATACCCTCATCGAGCCGCCTGGTTCCGGCACTTTGTCTGTGACCATCTACTGAAAGGGGCTGTATCATGCGAAATGATAACCAGAAAAAGCCAGGACCGGTTTTTGGTTTGGCAGTGGCCTTCCTGATGACAACTCTGCTGATTTCAGGTGGGTGTAAAACCGGTCTTCTTGATGACGGGGCACTGGCTGTCCCGGCGGACCAGCCTGAACTGGGAGAAGTTATCACTGGCTTACGGTTGATGATCCCCCGTTTCTCCCCCTGGCTGCAGGATGCCATCAGCGATACCCAGACTATAGACGGAGGCTCCCGGGCTTTGGCGGTGGCGGACAGTTTCAGGGTGATTGTTAAAGACAGCCTGGATATTGTGGTTCATAACCAGCTTTATACTCCCTCCGGAGCTGTTCTGGATACCCAAGTGTGTGATATTTCCCTTGCTACGGGTTCGGATTACTCGGTAGAGGTCAAAATCTATAACAATGACAATGGTTATGACGATGGTCTAGTGGTTCAAGGTAGTGTGGGGGACATCACTATCATCGACGGACAGTCGACGACTGTTTCGATCCCATGCACGCCGGTGTATCCCATCGGCTTCACTGTGGGTACCGTCAGCGGAACTATTGACCTGATCACAACCCAACTGGATGGTTCCTGCAATGTGCTGGAACCAGGTGAAGAGTTCTGGATGATCTTCCAGGCTCCGGCCTCCGGAATTATCCGCATACTGCCTGATTTCATTGGTACTGCAGTGTGTGAACATGTTATAGGTATATACACTCAGTCGGGAGAACCAGTAAAAAGCTTTTCAAGCACACCACCGACCGTCGGCAATGTTCTGGTTGAGGGGCTGACCGCTGGTGCCACTTATTATGGCCTGCTTTTGCCCTTGTCCGAAACCCGGGAGACGGTAAGCGGCACCATCCTGATCGATGAAGTACAGCCCGGTGACTGTGGCTACACCGGGGTTGATGCACGCTCGGTCTCGGGAGCTATTGATTTTTCTGCCTTCGATATCAGCGGGGCAACCATCTCTGCCGTCAAGGTCCTGGCTTCCCTGCCCGATACAGGCGGTAGTCTCGAGGGGCTCCAGATCATATACCCTGTTGATTTTACCGGCTTCACCGCCACTTACACCTTGACCGGTATGGATCCAGCTCTGACCCACGATGTCTACTACCAGGTTACCGCAGAGTACGATGGCACCGAATACCAGCCCTTCGATGGCCCTCATAACCCGTATATTTCTTCAGGGGATGTTACTGGGTATGATCACACCTTTGCAGAAGCCTATATTGCCGAGATCACCGTCAACATGAGCTACACCGGTGCGGGCACTGTGGATTTAGATCATCCCTTGGTTGTCAGCATGGACTTGATGGACTACGGCTACGTGCAGGATTCCGAATATCTATACTCGAATTCCGGCCAGGTAACTTTGCGTGCTCTGATAGCGCAGGCTACAGTCTTCATAGAGGCAGCGTACTGGGTAGCCGGAACGGAAGAGCAGTACGGCCACGATGACTGGGACCCCATGTGCTTCTACGGCGAGATAGCCGAAGACCGCACCCCCGAAGCCATAAATATAAGTTCCGGCCCGGTGAATATCAGCTTTACCTTGAATGATACCATCCGCTTCAACGTAGATGATCGGGATGCCTATCCCCTGGCAATCGACGGTACTTGGTGCGGACCCCGCGATGGCTTCGGCACCTGTACCCATTTCATCGATTCTGGTCCGGTTTTCATATATACCTTCGAATCCGAAGACGGCACTTACTCTGAGACCTATCGAGTCTGGGAGTGGGATAATGCTTCCGGTTTCCTGGTACTCCAGATGATGGATTGCAGTATTGAGCATGGAGGCCTCGGGAAGTACTTCCCCACTGGGTGGGACAACCTTGAGGGCTCGGGTGAGGATGCGACATTTGAATTGTTCGGTTACGGGGACGGTACCGACTACTACAAGCTGGATACTCTGGAAGCTGCCCGGGTAGCGAGCCGATCGAATCCCATGCCGGTTTTACTATTGTCGGCCAGTCCGCAGCCTATGCTTACATTGGAAGACACCCGGGTGGATGTAATGGTTGATTATTCATACACGGGTACTGCCGTGACCTCTGACCGCCGAGGTGCGGTGATGCTAGTCTATTCTTACAGTGGACCGGTCTTTGCGGGGATTCCCTTCGATGAGGCCAGTGACCCCGAATCTTACGGTAATGTTTCATTTGCTGATCCACTAGTGCCGATCAGCGACCAGGTTTTTGTACAAATCTACATCGATGCCGATGATAGCTATTCCTTATCCGATGGAGACCCCTATTACCGTCATCCTGCTCCCATCTCCGTTGATGGGGGCCATGTAAATCTTGCCTTTGATGATGCGGCAACCTGTACATCTTCTTGTCCTGAGCTTGCTGGGGGCTGGCTGGCCGATGTTTCAGGTTGGGGAGACATGGTAATCTCCATCACCGAGGATGCCTTTGCCATTCTGCGGGATACAGAAATAGGGGATCCAACCTATGAAGATGTGGAATCGATCAATAATTTCGGCATAATCACAGAGGTGTACAATGGCATCACGGAAGGTTATGTGATAGGCCAGTGGACCCATCATCCCGCAGGTGAAGCCTATGAGGGTAAGTACATGAAGATCCGCTGGGAGGATTGGGATGGTTTCAGGTTGACAGAAATTTACTATGGGTTTGAAACTGAAGCCCAGGCCATAGCGGCAGATACCGGGGCGACGGCTATTACCGGGACTTCCATGATCTGGTAATCACTGAAAACCGCCGGGTCTGTAAAGTCGGAACTGTGGTTCTGAGCGGTGTAAGTCTCTTAGTAATAAATCGGAGTTTCTGAGCTAGCAAGCCAATGATGGAAAAGCCGCCGGCAACCCGGCGGCTTTTCCAATGATGAACACGATGGCACTTGATGCCTCGGTAGTGCTGCTTGCTTGTAGTCTCCCCTCAGAACCCGCCTTTGATCCCGCTTATGGTGATGAACACCAATGCAATCACAAAGGATGCACCTACGGTAAGTACCAGGCCGGCCTTGGCCATGTCCTTGATGCTGAAGTAGCCGGCATTGAAGGGAATGACGTTGGTTGGGGTGGTGGTTACCAGGATAAAGGCCAGGCTGGTGGTGAGGCCGGCGGCCAGGGTAATGCCTGTGACGTCTATGCCCGTGGCCTTGCCCAGGCCGATGATCAGGGGGATCAGTATGGTAGCCGTGACGCTGTTTGAAGAAAAGACCACCTTGAGCAGGCATACGCCCAGGGTTACCAGGAAGAGCTGGGCAAACATGGGAACCTCGCCTATGCGGCCCAGGAGGGTTATGGCCAGCCATTCGGCCACGCCGGTCTTGTACAGATAGGTGCCCAGGGAGATGCCTGCCACGATCAGCAGGATGCCGGCCCAGTCAATCTCGCCTTCTATTTCCTTCCACTTGGCCATGCTCATGCCGGGCATGAAGAAGAGGCAGGCAGCCAGCAGGGCAGGCATGGATATTTCTATCACCATGCCCAGGGGACCTTCGATGAGGGGCGTGGTTATCCAGATGAGCACCGTTAAGGCGAACACGAAGAGAGTGATTTTTTCTTCCCTGTTCATGGGAGGCATGGCCTTGAGTTCGGCCTTGAGCTGAGCCTTGCTCACCTTCAGGTGCTTCATCTCGGGCGGGAAGAACCACAGCAGCACAACCCAGGCCATGGGCAGGATCAGTATGGCGGACGGGACGCCGTAGACCATCCAGTCCAGGAAGGACAGGCGTATGCCTGCCATGTTGGCAAGGAACTGCAGGGCTATGGGATTTGCTCCTGTACCAGCCGGGGTGCCTATGCCGCCG
>MIBM01000279.1:14841-18757 GCA_001830645.1 Spirochaetes bacterium RIFOXYC1_FULL_54_7 | reverse complement strand
CCACCGCCAGTATGATGCCGTTTTTTACTGCAGGATTGCTTTGCTTCAGTGAACTCATGGTTTTTCCGTCCTCATTTGCTTGCTGTAGTAGTTCTGCCAGTTGAGAGAAGCTGCTGAAGCAGATCTCCCACCAGCCGTGGTCTGTCGGCTACCAGGGCTCCGGCCTTCTCGAAGGCCGCAATCTTGTCGGTGACTGAGCCCTTGCCGCCGGAGACTATGGCACCCGCGTGGCCCATGCGCTTGCCGGTTGGGGCGGTACGGCCGCCCATGAAGGCTACCAGCGGCTTGGTAAACCTGCCGGCCTCCATGGCTTCGGCGACCTCTTCCTCCATCGTGCCGCCCAGCTCACCTATGATCACCACGGCGTCGGTGCCGCTGTCTGCCTCGAAGTCTGGCAGCATCTCCGCAAAACGCGTACCGGGGACGGGATCCCCTCCGACGCCGATCAGGGTGGACACGCCGAAGCCACCGCGCACTATCATGGCGGTCACCTCGTTGGTAAGCGAGCCTGAGCGGGTCATCACGCCGATGCGGCCGGGTTTGTACACCCTGTCTATCCAGAAGGGAAACATACCCATCATGGCCAGGCCGGGACTAATGACCCCGGAGGTGTTGCCTCCGACCACCCTGGCGCCGCATGAAAGGGCTGCCTTGCGTATCTGTATGGCCTCGTGCAGGGGGATGCCGTCGGCTATGGTAACGATTTTTGTGATGCCTGCGTCCAGGGCCTCATATACTGCATCCTTGGTGAAGCGCGGGGGTACAAAAAGCATAGCCCCGTCGATGGCATGGTCGGCTGCGGCACGGCGGACGGTGTGGTACACCGGGACGCCTTCAACGCTCTGGCCTTCCTTGCCCGGGGTAACCCCGGCCACCACGGTGGTGCCGAGGTCCTTCATGTGCCTGGTCCAGAAGGAGCCTTCAGCCCCTGTTATGCCCTGGATGACAACCTGGGTAGTCCTGTCTATGAAGATGCTCATGCCTTGCCTCCCTGGGATCCCTTGGCCAGGGCAACAGCCCTTCTCACAGCCTCTTCGGTATCGAAGAGCGGATCGAGGCCGGCGGCCTTGAGGGTTTCCACGGCCTTCTCCTCACCGGTTCCCCGGATGCAGGCCACGATGGGACAGCGCGGTTTCAGTTTGAGTATGGCTTCGGCTATGCCGTCTGCCATGATGTCTGCCCTGGCAATGGTGCCAAAGGTTACGATAAGGATCACCTTGGGCTCGTTCTTCAGGCAGAGTTCCATGGCCCTGACGGCCTTCTTGTAGTTGGGGCCGCCGAATTCCAGGTAGTTGGCTATGGAACCGCCCTCGTAGTTGACCAGGTCGTAGACCACGGTGGTAAGGCCCGCTCCTGCGCACATAAGGGAAATATCACCATCGAACTGCAGGTAGGGTATGCCTTCCTTGGCGGCCTCGAAGGCCACATCGCTGTCGAAGTGGGATCGGTCAGGCTCGGTGCCGGGCTGCCGGAACTGTGAGTTGTCATCTATTGACAGTTTACCATCACCTGCAATGATGCGTGCCGGCTTGTCTTCCCTGGCCTTGGTAACGAACAGGGGATTTATCTCCGCCAGTTCTGCATCGTGCTTGCGGAACACCCGCCACAGGGCTTCGAGGATCGGTACGAAGCGCTTGGTGCCTTCCGCATCAAAGCCAAGGGTATAGCCAAGGTTCCTGGCCTGGTAAGGCAAGAGGCCGGCATCGATATCCACCTTCTCACGGATGATCTTTTCCGGAGTGGTGCGGGCCAGTTCCTCTATCTCTACCCCTCCGTCGGCACAGGCCAGGATCAGGGCCGTAGCCGCCTCTGGGTCCACCGTGATGGACAGGTAGATTTCGCGGTCTATGTCCACCGCTACCTCTACCAATATTTTCTTTACCTCATGCGGGCCGGCCAGAAGCTGTGCCGCATAGCTGCGCGCCTCGGCCTCGCTCCTTACCAGCCGTATAAGACCGGCCTTTCCGCGGCCGCCGCGCAGCACCTGGCTCTTTACCACACAGGGAAAGCCCAGACCAGCCGCCGCGCTGGCCACCGCATCGGCAGTATCGCACAGCAGGCCCCTTGGTATCGGTATGCCCTCGGCCGCGAAGGCCTCCTTGGCCTGGTATTCAAACAGTTTCATGCTTCCTCCTGGGGACTGTCCCCTAAATCCCGTACTTCTTCCAGTATTCCCCGAAGATCTGTTCGTCCGTGGGGCGACTGGGTTCCAGTGGCAGGGACAGCCAGGATATGTTGACAAAGTGCTTCCAGTGGATGTTCTCGGTGGTGCTGTTACCGCCCCAGGTGCCGCAGCCAAGGGTAACGGTGGACGGCATGCCGTTGGCAAAGGTGCCGCCGTTGCCGGATGCCATGCCCTGGCGTACCATGATGCGGCTGGAGCGCATGGTAAGTCCCATGCGGTCTATGTAGTCCTGCCTGAAGGTAAAGATGCCTGACGAGTGCCCTGTGCCGCAGGCGTCGGTGATGCGTACCACCAGGTCAAGCCCTTCATCGAAGAAGGAGCATTTCCAGAGGGTAAGCACCGGGGAGATTTTCTCCTGGGCAAACTGTTCCTTTTCAGGGGTATCTGCGGCTTCAGCCATCAGGAAGCGGGTGCCCTCGGGCACGGAGAACCCGGCACCTTCCGCTATGACCTGGGCGCTCTTGGCTATGATCTTCGGGTTCAGCCCCTCATGGCCGTCCTTGCCGGTTACCCAGATCCAGTTGCGCAGTTTGGCCTTTTCAACGGTGTTGCAGAGGTAGCCGCCCTTGCCCTTCATGGCCTCCACGAAGCGGGCATACAGGGATTCATGGATGACTACGGAGTTCTCGCTGGAGCAACTGGTGGCGTTGTCAAAGGCTTTGCTGACTGCAATCTTGGCAGCCGCATCGGCAGGGTCTGCATCCTCGGCCAGAAGCTGGACGGCGTTGCCTGGTCCTACACCGTAGGCCGGGGTTCCGGAAGAGTAGGCGGCCTTCACCATGGCTCCACCGCCGGTGGCAACCACCAGGTCTACCTGGCGCATCAGCTCCTGGGTCAGTTCGACACTGGGTTCATCGATCATCTGTACCAGGTCTTCGGGAGCCCCTACTTTTGCAAGGGCGGCCCGCATGAAGCCTATGGCCAGGGCGCTGGATTTTTTTGCCTTGGGGTGGGGTGCAAAGATGACGGCGTTGCGGCCCTTGAGTATGGACAGGCCGTTGGACGATGGTGTGGCAGTCGGGTTGGTCACCGGCGCCAAAGCTCCTACTACACCGACGGGTTTGGCGTACTTGCGCAAGCCCTTGGCTTCGTCAACCTCGATCAGACCCACCGAACGGACGGTGCTGAGGTCTTTGAGGACGCCGAACACCTTGTTCTTGTGCTTGGTGATCTTGTCAGCCACCACGCCCATACCGGTCTCCTCAACCGCGCTCCTGGCCAGGATGGCAATGTTCTCGTCATTGTAGACCGACCAGCCCACGGCCACGCAGATCTCATCTGTCCGCGCCTGGTCCCAGGTGGCAGCCACGGCTTGTGCTGCCCTGGCCTTTGCCACCAGCTTGGCTATCAGTGCCTCGTTGTCGTTCATGTTCTCCGCCTCTTTCGGTCCGGCGACCGGGGGTTGATTGTTATTTGAACATTTCCTGTTCTATCTCGATAACCTTGTTGAAGGCGTTGGTCAGGAAGTCCTTCTTGAACTCCATCTTCTGGGTAAAGGACATGGCCAGCCAGGCGTCCACGATCTGGGTGCCCAGGAAGGGTGCGGTAATCCAGCCACCCATGGTTATCACGTTGGCGTTATTCACTATCTTGGAGCGCTCGGCGGAGAAGACGTCGTCAACCACGCAGGCATAGACGCCCTTGTGCTTGTTGGCCACGATGGCCATGCCCTGGCCGGTGCCACAGATGAGGATGCCCTTTTCGGCTTCGCCTTTCTGCACAGCCTTGGCT
>MIBM01000279.1:5699-14826 GCA_001830645.1 Spirochaetes bacterium RIFOXYC1_FULL_54_7 | reverse complement strand
ATGAAGTATGGCTGGGGTGCATCGGTGCTCTCTATGCCGAAATCGATGACTTCGATTTCCGGATGGTTCTCTTTCAGGTGCTTGACGAGCTCACGGGCAAGGGGGAAGCCGGAAAGGTCTGATGCTATGGCAAGTTTCATGGTGATCTCCTTATAATGCTTTGATGGCAACAGCGATATGGGGGGCGGTGAGTTTGTAGCGCTCGGCCAGCCAGTCCTGGGTTCCTACCTCGCCGAACTCGTCGTTCACACCAATGCGTGCAAACTTGTAGGCCTTGCCTGATTCGGCCAGTACTTCAGCCACGGCTGATCCAAGGGCGCCGCGCTTCTGGTGGTTTTCGCAAGAGACTATCTTGCCTGTCTTGCCTGCCCACTCTAGGATGAGCTTGGCATCCAGGGGCTTCAGGGACAGGACATCGATGACCGCCACGGACATGCCTTCCGCCGCAAGAGCATCAGTCGCCTTCAGGGCCTCGCCCACCATCAGGGCGCCAAGTGCCACGATGACGGCCTGGGCGGGTTTGCCGTCAACTGACCCGGTGCGCAGGACTTTGGACTTGCCAAGCTCGAACTTCTCGCCTTCGGGGTACAGGATGGGGGCCGGCTTGCGCTGCAGCCTCAGGTACACGCAACCCTTGTGGTTCACAGAGGCTTCCACCAGGGCGGCCAGGGATACAGGATCGGATGGCTCTATGATGGTCAGGTTCGGGATGACCCGCATGAGGGTAAGATCCTCGAAGGGCATGTGGGTGCCACCGTTGAAGGCTGCGCAGACACCGGGATCCGTACCCACCAGCTTTACGTTCAGCCTGGCATAATTGGCTGAGATGAAGAACTGGTCAAAAGCCCGGCGGCTTGCAAAGCAGGCGAAGGTCGCCGCAAAGGGTATCTTGCCTTCTGTAGACAATCCGGAAGCTATGCCTACCAGGTTGGCTTCCGCTACGCCCACATTGACGGCCCGGTCGGGATAGGCCTTGGCAAAGGTGCCCGTGCCGGTGGCCTTCATCAGGTCGGCTTCCACTACGACTATGTCCTTGTTGACCGCGCCTAGCCTGACCAGGGTCTCGGCATATACAACGCGCATTTCCTTGCTTTCCATTAGTGTCTCCTCACGCGTCCAGGGCGGCTATGGCCTGGTTGGCCATTTCCATGGTCACGGGCATGTTGTGGCTCTCGACTTTACCCTCGGCAAAGGTACAGCCTTTGCCCTTTATGGTGTTCAGTATGATCATGCTTGGCCTGTCGGACCTGGTCTTTGCCAGGCTGATGGCCGCATCCATCTGGTCTACATCGTGGCCATTGACCTCCACTGCATGCCAGCCGAAGGCAGCCCACTTCTCTCGCAGGTGCTCCAGGGCCATGATGTCGGTGGTGGTTCCGTCTATCTGTGCGTTGTTGAAGTCCGTGAAGGCGATGAGGTTGCACAGGCCCTTGTGGGCGGCAAACATCGCTGCTTCCCAGTTCTGGCCTTCGTCGCTCTCACCGTCGCCGATGATGCAGAAAACCTTGGCCGGATTGTTGTTCAGCCTCAATGCGATGGCTATGCCGCAGGCAGCCGAGAGGCCCTGGCCAAGTGAACCGGTGGTCATATCGATGCCGGGTGTCAGGTTGCGGTCGCAATGACTCGGCAGTTTTGTGCCGCCCTTGTTCAGGGTATGCAGCCAGTCCTTGGGGAAGAAGCCTCTTTCAGCCAGAGCCGCATACAGGGCAGGCCCGGCATGGCCTTTTGACAGGACCAACCTGTCCCGGTCGGCAGCCCGGGGATTTTTTGGATCTGCTTTCAGGTGCTTTCCATATAATACAGCCAGTATGTCGGCAATAGATAAAGCGCCGCCAATATGACCGACTCCAAGTTCACCAATCATAAGGATGGTGAGCTTCCGGATGTCTTTCGCAAAGCCTTGCAGCTCCGCCCGTTCCGTAACGTTCATGGTTCGCTCCAGCGTTTCTGTGGGTATTTATTGCTTTCAAAAAGAAAGTAATATACAAGAATGTACCATGCTCGTTTGAGTTTGTAAAGAGGGCGAGACCCTTCCCGGGGGAAAAGACAACACTATGTCAGTATCCTGAAAACTAGTATCAAAGTGCTTCACTATCGTAAATTACAGATACGTCATCAAATTACGACCACTGGTTGTTCGAAAGTGAATCTAGAAGAAACTTTGAAAATGCAGCTATTTAGTTTCGAAGTCTTTTTCTTAACTTGAGAAGCAGAATCGTCTTTTCTTATTTTCAATTTGGAAATCTTGAAGCCTGATACAAAACTAGTAAGGTCAATCTATAAAGAATTTTAAAATTCTGGTTGACAGCCAACTAATGCCATGTAATAATTGCTCTATGCAAGAAAATAAGTATTCAAGCTGATTTGCTGACTCTGCCACTTTGCTATGGTCTGAATCGGAAGTAGGGCTGTATTGAATTGGATATATAATTTCTTGCAAATAGAAATAAATGCTTATAGAGGAGTAGTATATGAGACTTGTTACACCATCCAGATTGGCTCAGAAAGCTCGCAAAGGGAACTACGGTGTTCCGGCCTTCAACTCCAACGGCGCAAACTACGATATTACCCGTGCCTGTATGGAGGCAGCGCAGGAATTGCAGTCACCCCTTATTTTGCAGGTATATGAACCGAATGCAGTTTATAGGGGATTTGGATATTTCGTCCAGCAAGTGAAATACCTGTATGACTTTCTGGAAATGGACATTCCCCTGGCTGTAAACCTAGATCATGGTAAAAGTCTTGAGAGTTGTCTTTCTGCCATATGTGCCGGTTTTTCTGGAGTCATGATCGATGCATCGCATTTACCACTGGATAATAATTGCGTTGTAACAGCTGAGGTGGTGCGGGTTGCACATGCTTTGGGCGTCTCCGTAGAAGCTGAAGTCGGGTATGTGGGCGGTAACAGCAAGAACCCTGTTGGAAGCAGTCCGGGCATGTATGAGATTCCTCAGAAGCCATCAGGTCCCCTTCTCTATTCTAATCCAGATGAGGTCCGGAAATTTCTTGATACTGTAGATATAGATCTGCTTGCGGTTTCTGTTGGAACGGTGCATGGAGTATATAAGGAACAAACGGAAATTGATTTTAATCTAGTCCGGGAGATAAACGGTTTTTCATCAGTACCTCTTGTGCAGCATGGTACAGGCGGAGTTTCACCAGAGTTATTGAGGAACTTGGTGGAGGCTGGAATGGCCAAAGTAAACTTTGGTGAGCCTTTGAGATTGAATTATATACGTTATTTCGTAGACGAAGCTCAAAACTCGGAGCACCAGTGGCATACCTGGAGGATAATGGAGTCTATCAAAGAAAGACTGAAATTGTATGTCAAGGAACAGATACTGGCATTGAAGGCGGAGGGTCGTGCCAATATTTGATAGGAGCTTGGTAACTTTTTAAAAGTTACAATTTTGACAGGGGGAGGAAAACATGAAGAGTATCAACAAATTTTTATTGTTGATGATCATGACGGTCCTGTTAGTGGGAAACGCATGGGGTGCTGGTGAAAAGGAGGGTGCCTCCAGCGGACCTGTAGTCCTTGACTTTGTAAATTGGGCAACAGCCGAAGAGCAGACCCGGATTAGGGTCGAAGGTTTGATTGCCAAATTCGAAGCGGAAAATCCCGGGATTAAAATCAACAGTATCACTAGTGGGTTCAGTGATATTCTCAACCAGTTGACGGTGATGCAAAACGCCGGGGATGCTCCAGACATTGCCCAGGCCGCCGGAGTAAATGTATCAGCACTTTATATGATGGGTGCTCTGGAACCTGTCGATAAATTGTTTTCCCAAGAACTTCAAGACGATTTTTTTGACTCCATGTATGACCTCCTTGTCTATGATGGTAAGCATTATGGTGTGCCGTGGGGAGGAGCAAGTTTCGGTTTTCAATACAACAGAGATCTTATGATCCAGGCTGGACTAGATCCAAACAATCCACCTAAAACTTTTGTGGAATTCCAGAATGCAGTGCGCAAAGCCAGGAAAGCACTTCCTGAAAGCGTAGTGATTATGGGCCTTGATACTTCAATGCGGGTTTTCGGCTTTGAGCATAACTATCCATTTTTGCTTGCAGCAGATGCAGATCCATTTTTACAGAAACCGCTGCGATTCGACACTCCTGCCATCAAAGCATATCTGGAGTGGCTTCGTGAGGCTGCTCGGGGAAATTATACTCTCGCAAATAAAAAACTTGGAGAGTTCAGACCCATTGCTGCGCAAGGAAGGCTACTGTTCATGTTTGATCAGCAACATATCAAAGGAACGGTCAAGTCATTGAATCCAGCCCTGACAGATGAAGAATTCAATCGCCTTTGGGGTGTTGTTACCATGCCGGCAAATGCAGCAGGAATTCAGCAGACAACCTCAGCAGATCATCAGTTGGTGGTATTCAAAGATTCGCCCCACAAGAAGGAAGCAGCCAAATTTGTAGAGTTCCTTGTGAATAGTGATTATGCCATTGAGAAATATATTAAAGTAATGGGAATGACACCTACGAAGAGTGGGATAAAACGCTTTCCTGAATACTTGACTGATCCAATTCTTAGTGGATTCATAAACGATGTCATTCCATCAGTAGTTCCTGTTCCTTACGGTCAGGACTTCTCGGAACTTGCATTGATCTTCATGTCTGGGGTCCAGGATGCCATGACTGGAAACAAATCCATAGATGAAATCACCAGTGACATGCAGGCAAAGGTAGAACGGATACGATGAAAAAAATAATGGATTCACCGGACTCAAAAAGTGAATTCAAGCTCGGGCGCAAGCTTAAGACTGGCGCCCGAGCGGTGGTCACACTGACTTCATTTCTTGGACCAGCACTATCGGTGATGGGTATAGTAATATTGTATCCCATTGTGGAAGGTGCCAGACTATCGCTATTCTCCTACAAACTTACCCGACCGAGTGATGTAGGTTTTTCATGGTTCGATAATTATAACTATATGATTTCTGATGCTGTATTCTGGGAGGCAATGCAAAACACTTTTGTCTTTACCGGTTGTGTTGTAGGAATTAGTTGTCTGGTCGGTTTGATCATGGCATTATTACTTCAACGGCCATTGATCATATTCAAATTCTTGCGTGGTATTGTGCTTATACCTTGGGTTATTCCCGGCATAGTAATTGGGTATCTCTTTCTTTATATGTTCGATTTTGAGATCGGTATAATCAACAATATGCTTGTGCAATCTGGATTGATCAGAAAGGCCCTACCTTGGCTTGCGGACAGGGAACTTGCAATGGTAGCGATAATCATCGCACATGTCTGGAATCAGACTCCATTCTTTTTATTAATGTTCACAGCTGGGCTTATGTCTATCCCGGAAGAAGCTCTCGAAGCAGCCTATCTTGAAGGATCCAGCAGTTGGCAGGAGTTCAGATATGTAGTGTTTGCGTATTTGAAAAAGATCATGGTGATAGCAACATTACTGATGGTTATCCGTAACTTCAACAATTTTCCGGTGATTTACGCTATGACAGGTGGGGGACCTTCTTTCAGTACGACGACAGCTGTCATCTACATCTATCGTGTTGCCTTCGAACGTTTTGACATTGGTTATGCCTCTGCGATAGGAACCATTTGGGTCCTTATACTGCTGACACTATCAATCATCTATACGCGGTTTCTCAAGGATGAGTTCTGATTTATTCCTGGGGGTTATAATTGGTACACAGAAAAATCTCGGTGGCAGCTAGCCTTCTGATTGCTGCAATTCTTACAATCTTCATCATCTGGACATTTTTCCCAATTTACTGGATGTTCAGTACCAGTATAAAATCTGCTTTGGAAGTATTCAACATTTCTCCTGAATTGTTCCCGAAGAATCCAACGCTGGAGCATTATTACGCGCTTGACAAGGGGAGTATCAAGGTATCCGTGTTTCTGAAAAACAGTATAATCACGGGTCTTGGAACTGTTATCCTCGCCATGTTTCTTGCGTTGTTCGCAGGATATGCTTTATCACGCTTCCGCTTCCGGATGAAAAAATTCATATCTTTGGGTATATTGACAACGCAGATGTTTCCTCTTGTTGTTTTACTGATTCCACTTTATCTACTTTATAAACGCTTAAACCTACTGAATTCCTATATAGGGTTAATTCTTTCCTTTACTTCGTTTACCCTGCCTTTCAGCATCTGGATGCTTAAAGGTTTCATCGACTCAATACCAATTGAGCTAGAAGAGAGTGCGATCATAGACGGTTGTTCCAAGTTGCAGATTCTATTTCACATAGTAACACCACTAATTGTTCCCGGGCTTGTAGCAACCATGGTATTTGCCTTTCTTGATGCCTGGAACAACTTGCTTTTTCCGTTGATGTTGGTCACAAGACCTAGTATGAAAACATTGCCGCCAGGAATGGTTCTAGCCTTTGCTGGTGAGTTCAAACACAACTGGGGTGGGATGATGGCCACATCGGTTATTGTGAGTCTACCTGTTGTCGTGGTTTTCGTCACAATGCAGAAGTATCTGGTTCAAGGGTTGACTGCTGGAGCTGTGAAAGGATAGGAAAGAATGATGATACTTGAAAGACCTGCAATGTCATTGGAAAAGCAATTAAAGAAGAGATTGAGGATTGGCTTGCTTTTTCTTGGTCGTGAGAGAAAGGGTTACGATCCTTTATGGGGAGAAGAAATACGGGATGCAATTCTTGGATTCGTGGAAAGATCCTCCAACCATGAGTGGATTGTCCCTGGCCGAAGCCAGAATACCGTTATGGAGGTTGTGCTGGCCTTGGAGCAGATGAAGGCCAGGAAGGTGGAGGTTTTAGTAGTAAGCCAGCCTACAATGAGTGACGGAAGATTTGCACCAATTATTGCAAGAACTTGGCAGGAACCGTTAGTACTTTGGGCAACTCCTGAAAAGCAGACCGGTGATATGATCAGTGCAAATTCTCTGGTTGGTTCCCATGTTTACGGAGCAACGTTGGCTCAGATGGGGCGCACTTTTGAGTTCGTATACGGCCACCCAGACGATCTTTCAACCGAGGAGCAACTAAACCGATCCTTCGCAGTGCTATATGCTGTTAGGACCTCCAGACGCTGCACTGTCGGGCTCATCGGCGGATATGCACCAGGGTTCATTGATTTTGAGGCACATGTAGATGTGCTGTCAAAAAATCTTGGTGTAGAGCTTTATCAGGAAACTACTCTACAGTTCCTTGATTTTTTCCGAAGTATATCAGAAGACAGGATTGAAGCAGCAAAACAGAGCATTTTGAATCGCCAGATCATGCCAGGTATCATCAACGATGAACATCTGGTAACCACAGCTAGGTACTATGCAGCTTTCCAGGATTGGATGATAAAACATGGAATTGCTGCCTTAGCCATTCAGTGCTGGCCAGATCATCCTGCCATAACCGGGTATTGGCCCTACGCAGCACTTTCATTATTGGCTACTGATGGGGTAGCTGTTGCGGAAGAAGGTGATGTGGATGGAGCTTTAGCTGCCACTTTTGCCGAAGCGGCTGGAATCGGGCCGGTATATCTTTCCGACTGGCTGGAGCATGATCAAGATTCATTTGTGTGCTGGCATACTGGGGTTATTCCACTTCAGTTGTGCGTACAAGCCCCTTCGGATGGGGCCCCAACCTTTGCTTATCACTTCAACAACAAGAAGCCACTAGTTATAGAGGGAACCTTGCGTGAGGATATGGAAGTGACAGTATTCAGGCTGTGGAGATCTCATGATGGCTATCACATGACTGCCTTTGAGGGAACTACCGAGAAACCTAAGCGCAGGTTATTAGGCACAAATCAACTCATCCGGGCTAAAAAAATAGATGTTGCCGAATGGTTTTTAACTATGATTAGACTTGGGATGCCTCACCACGTATCCATAATCGAGGGTAACCATATAGAAATACTGGAGCGTATATGCTACCATTTGGGTATTGCTTGGCATCTGCAGGTATGAATCATGGCCTGATCGAAGGTGGTTTGAGGTGTCTCTACAAGAGATCAGCAGTAAAAATGCAAAACAAATCTTACAGATCATCCGGAACAGTAAACAGATATCCCAAGCCGAGATAGGGAGTCTTGTTGGGCTGAATCCTTCAACAGTGTTCCGGATTGTTGCTTCATTACGTACTGAGGGATGGGTTGAGGAGTGTGAACCACCACGGGACGGGCAGGAAAACAGGCTAGGACGCCCTCCTGCCTATTATCGGGTTCGGCCAAAAGTGAGATATATAGTCGGTATAGATCTATGGTCTCAGTCTTATTCTGTCGCCTTGATCGATTTTTCTGGTGAGGCTGTAGACCATATTACACGTCCAGTTGGTCCTTCATATACCGCTGAAACTTTATTTAAGCAAATCATACAGGACATCCAGGTTATTATGGGCAAAGCTCAGATAACCGCTGATCGACTGTTGGGAATCGGTGTTGGTGCTCCAGGAGTTGTGGATATTTGTAGAGGTGCAGTTGTTTATTATGCTAGAATACCAGGAATGACTGATTTCAATATTAAAAATAAATTATATGAAATATTCAAGGTTCCTATCTATGTTCACAATACTGTTTCTATTGCGGCATGGGCTGCATATCAGAAAATCAACCATGAAATGGGTCATTCTACTTTCGCAATTCTGATAAGATCTGGTGTAGGTGGTGCGTATATACACCAAGGGAAAATTTTTACCAGCCAAGGTAGGTCTTCTACTGAAATTGGTCATATGGTTACCTCCTTGCTTGAGGACGAGTCGGGTTCCAGGAAAGATATATCCTTTGAAGTCGAAGATTTCCTTTCAGAAGAAACCATATTCAAGCTCGTCAATGATAGACTTGGACCCCTGAAAGAAGAGCAGATAATTGATTTGATGGAACAAAGAAATAAAGCGATATGTGATATCCTCTATCAGACCATTACTGTTTTGACACAGGTTATACGGACGATATCTAATTTACTGAATCCTGAAGAGTATTTGATTATTTCCAGATTCAGGGGTTTTT
The DNA here is from genome assembly GCA_001830645.1 of Spirochaetes bacterium RIFOXYC1_FULL_54_7. Taxonomy (GTDB): domain Bacteria; phylum Spirochaetota; class Spirochaetia; order Treponematales; family UBA12059; genus MIBM01. Next base: position 5,865 of record MIBM01000279.1, on the reverse strand, counting down.
CTGAATTTCTGACAGAGGAAGTTAAGGGCAGGCTGAACAATATTCAAGGCTCGGTGCGCTTCCACATTGCCAGGGTGCTACCCTATGAATACAATTCGATTGCTTCATGCAAAGGGGCCGCTGAGTTGGTTGTTAGTGAATACTTCCTTGCAGCACACCGATCAGT
>MIBM01000279.1:2353-5676 GCA_001830645.1 Spirochaetes bacterium RIFOXYC1_FULL_54_7 | reverse complement strand
CTTTAACCAATAAATGATCTATGGATTGTCAGTTTGAGAGGAAAATGGTGAATGCATGAAAGAACAGTACATTGATAGCGTCAGGAAACGAGGAAAATCTGACTGTACTGCAATTCACGGGCCGAACATGCTTTTCATCAGCTTTGATATGGTGCCAAGAGAATTACATCTGCCTGGGACTGAAGATTTGCGGCCGCGGACACCAAACCTGGATTCTTTACGTTCGGATGGCATCTTTTTTCAAATGCTTAGGCTACTTCGTCTTTATGTTCACCATCAAGGGCAGCCTTGTTTACAGGCCGGAATTCCTACATTACATCCAATTCAGAACGGGCACATGATGGGCTACAGACACATGTTCGTGAAGATGGCTTCATTTATCCTGAATATCTGAAGGCTTTGGGGTATCGAACTCGACACCATGGTAAGTGCCATATCGGTACTGCCAAGTTCATGTCAGCCTTTGGTGAAAATGACAGTCCCTGGGATCGTTGGTCTCCACCTTGGTTTGACGATGACGGTTATAGCAGTTTCCTGGAAAGTAAGAGTATCAATGGATTTTCATTCTTTCGTGAAATTCATGGGCGTTCACCTTCAAGTCAAGGCAATGGTAATTTCTTAGGTGGATGGGTGCAAGCAAATGGCTGTAAGCCTTTTCCAAGAGAAGCTACATATCCTGCTTATATCGCTGATATGGCTTTGGCTGGTTTATGGGCATGTCACGGTTCAGACCGTCCATTCTACTTTCAGATCGACTGGTTCGAACCCCATCAACCATTTTTCATCCCTTCTGGTATGGAGGAGAGAGAAAGAGAGATGCGTGCCTCGCTTGCCTTATCCTTGTCATGGGCAATGACTAATAATGGCGATCCGAATCTTGGGTTACGCCTGCCATTGGTCTATGAACGATACAGGAAATACTGGGGGCTGTCGGAATTAAGGACAGTTGAAGATTATCTGGTAGCAAATGCACTAAAGTATGAGGTTCTTGATGAACAAGTGGGCAGAGTACTGTCTTGGCTCAAGAATAAGGGACTATATGATGATTGTCTGGTTATGGTCACAGCGGATCATGGCGAAATGAATTGCCGTGGCGGTCTGGTTGATAAAGGAGCTTTTCTGAACCCACGTGTCCTTCAGGTGCCGCTTTATCTGAAAATGCCCATAGATTGCGAAGGAGACGCTGGAGTGCCAATGCATGGAACCAGTATACACCGAGCAGTATCCTACTTGATGTAGCTCCGACTATTCTAGGGTACGCCGGAATTGTTTCAGGTGAATGTATGGATGGAGTACCGTTGGTTGGTCCAATCAGTCCGTCCAGCCAATTGGATCGGCCTCCGATTATAGCCGAAGTTTTTACACATGTAGTGCCGAATAATGCCGTGGCACTCATAGAAGATAATAGACAGAATACGAGGCTCTATACTTTCAATTTATGTGATTCTGTAGATGAATACTACCAACGAGATTCAGATGGCTGCTGGACTGAGCGTAATGGGATTGATGACCCTGATAATCAGGCAATTATACAGTCAATGAGGTGCCGCTTACTTATGATTTTCGAGAGTGATGAGCGTTGGGTCGCCTATGCAGCTTTTCTACGGCTTATTCATGCTGATTGCTTTGATGAGGATATGGATATGCAAAAGCTCGTTACTTAGAAGTGATGAAAAATGGCACTGGAGGCAACCGGTAGCATTGCTTCAAGGTGGCAGGAACCTGAAAAGTGTCGTGGTTTTAAAAATTTCACCGGGACGCAAGATGGTGTCCGGGAAATCGAGTCGATTGGGTGAATCCGGATAATGTTGGGTTTCAAGACAAAATCCATGATGTGGTGCATAGGTGCAACCATGCTTTCCTTGTAAACCTGCTTTGATGAAATTACCCGTATAAAAGATAAGCCCTGGTTCAGTAGTGAACACTTCCATATTCATACCACTTCGTAGTTCCGCTACTCGAGCAGCCAGAGAAAGCCCATCTTTGATTCTTTTTTTCAGGCAGAAGGTGTGACCATAACCTTTGGATGAGGTAATCTGTTCGTCATCGGATTCAAGTCCATCACCTATTCGGCGCATCGTCCTGAAATCAAACATGGTTCCTTCAACCGAGCGGTACTCCAGTGGGATGAATGTTTTATCTAGGGTAAGGAATTGATCCGCTGGAATCTGAAGCAGGTGATTGGCAATACTACCTGTATTGTGTCCGGCTAGATTGAAATAGGAGTGATTGGTTATGCAGAAAGGGGTTGGCTGCGTTGTCTCAGCATGATACTCCAGTCGCAACTCTGTAGGGTTTGGGAGTGAGAAGGTCACTGAAGTTTGCACCGTTCCAGGATAACCTTCCTCACCTTCAACACTAAGATAGTGCATCCGGACCGCGTTGAGTTCCGGTAGACTCTCAGACTGCCATATCCGTTTATCAAAACCTAAATTCCCGCCATGCAGAGAATGAGAACCATTGTTGCGGCTTAATTGGAAGGTTTGACCATCAAGTGAAAATTGTCCGTTTTTTATACGATTGGCAAAGCGTCCGATCGTACTGCCAAAATATGGGGTGTTACCGGCATACTCAGCAGCTGAATTGTGCCCAAGTACAAGATCGGTTTCCTTACCATATCTGCTTGGAAATTTTAGAGAGACGATCGTCGCACCATGGGTCATCACCTTTACAAGCAGTCCGTCAGGATGGCAAAGAGTATACAATTCTGTTGGCTGCCCGAACCGGTTTGCACCGAAATATTCTTTCATGACCATGATTTGCATGTCTCCCGAAAAGTATCCTGGTAAGAGAATCTCTGGAATTCATTTGTAGTAAAGTGCATAAGGTATTCCAATGCCACCAGATAAAAGATGAATGGTATCATCAATATCAATATTCTGGTACCAGGAATATCAAAAAATGTTGAAATGAAGTTGACAGGAAACCAAATTCATGTATTAATTATTCTATGCAAGAAAATAAATCTGGAGCCTTACTTGAAGCAGCCTCAATTCCACTTCGGAGGCGAAGCAATCTCGGGAATCAAAGTGCCAACTTGAGTTAGAAGTAGGCTGGATAAAGATGGCCTTCAACTTTTCTGGTGAGGTTGAGGCTGATTGTGGAAGGATATTGGATTCTTGAGTTATAAATGTATTACATATCATCAGTGTTGTAGTATGGAAGCGAGATTCGACGGTTAAAGATTAACCACTTGGGCTGTGAAGGGATAGGAGATGAAAATGACACCGAAAGAGCGGGTTTTAGCAGCGATTAACCACCATACTGTAGATCGGATTCCTTGTGGTTTTGTGAGTACCCCGGAAGTGGATGAAAAGCTTATG
>MIBM01000279.1:0-2336 GCA_001830645.1 Spirochaetes bacterium RIFOXYC1_FULL_54_7 | reverse complement strand
AAGTCTTGATATGGTGCTGGATAAGCTCGGCGTTGATACTCGAACCATTATACCGGAATATTCGGGTCCGGTATTGAGAACTTGGGATGACGGAAGGTTTGAAAACTATTGGGGCCACATTCGAAAAGCCATAAAAAATGATGCCGGAACATATAATGAATCTGTCGAATATCCATATGCTGCATTTCAGACTGTTGAGGCTGTCGAATCTTTCAAATGGCCTAAAGTAGAATGGTTCGATTTCCATAAGCTTGAAACTGCCAGTGAACAATATTCTCAGCATGCTCTGATTTTTGGCACGCCGGGATTGATGGATATGATAAATGGTACTTCCGCAGGACGCGGTATGGAACAAGTCATGTTCGATATCGCCGAAGAAAATCCAATTGGGCTTGCCTGTATGGATATGCGATATAAAAGTAGCTACGCTATTGTGGAGAAAGCACTTCAAATTGCCAGAGGTGGAATTGATATTGTCTGGATTGGGGATGATTTTGGTAGTCAGAATGGTTTGCTGATCAATCCTTCCTCATGGGAACACCTGTTCTTTGAAAAAATCAACAAAATCTGTGATCTGATTCACAATCACGGGGCTAAAGTAATGTTTCACAGCTGTGGTTCAACTCGTATGATCTGGCCACGTATGATTGCAGCAGGTGTAGATATTTATGACACGGTGCAACCTGAAGCCGTTGATATGGATTTTGACAGGTTATATGCCGATTTCGGAGATAAAATAGCGATGCACGGATCCATCAGCACCCAAAAAACTTTGCCTTTTGGCTCCACCGATGATGTACGTAAAGAGGTTCGTGCCCGGATGAATACAGTCGGAAACCAAGGCGGTTTCATTCTGGCACCAGCTCATAATTTGCAGCCGGATATTCCGGTTGTAAATATTCTGGCACTCTATGATGAAGTGACCAAATGTTGATAAAAAGCTGGCAGTAGAAATTCAGAAGAAATCTGATATCAATACATCAATGGTTGAATAACTTTGCATGTGACGCGTTATCGATGAAATATAGAGTAATATAGTGGTTTTATTGTAGAAATCGCATGCGTGATTGATATACCGGTCGTAAGGTCTCCGCTAAGCACTGAGACTTTAGGATTTTTAACCTTCCGGGAGGATAATCATGCATACCATTGAGAAAAAACCAGCAAATCCAACTGTAAAAGCTGGATTTGTATCGGTGCCAACTACTGGTACCCAGATGCAGCCGTCTCGAATCCAGGTACTTGCTCTTTGTATACTGGCTTTGTCATCCTGCATACCCGATCCGGTGATCGCCGTCTTCGAGCCCGGGGACCTTCGGCCGCCGGCAGTGGTTTCCTGGGGAGCCACCGGGCCGGCCGAGCTTCTGGTGGTCTTTGACGAGGCCGTGCGCCCCGATCCCAAGGCCTTTGATGTAGCCAGGCGGCTGAGCTATCAGGAGTTGACCGGGCAGGAATTGACTGCTCAGGATGGAACAGCCACAAGCCTGCCCTCTGAACCCGAAGCCAGGCTGGTTCCGGTAGTTTCCATCCTTTCAGTGAGGGAAGGCCCCACTTCGGATGGTGTTCTGGTTGTACTTGACGGAGACCAGGAGCCTGGACTGGCCTATGTGCTCACCGGCCTGGTCAGCGATGGTGCGGGAAACCTGTCAAGTTTTGTCCTGCCGTACTGGGGTTTCAATGCCGATCCTGCCTGGCTGGTCATCAACGAACTTCTGACCGAGGGAACTTCGTCCAGGCCGGATGCCCTTGAACTCTTTGTAGACCGTGGAGGGAATCTTGCCGGGCTCACCCTGTTCATAGGATCACCGGGTCTGCACGACCTCCGCTATGTCTTTCCTGCCTGCGGTGTGGCCGGAGGGGAGTTCATCATCCTGCACCTGAAGCCACAAGGACTTCCGGAGGAGCTTGATGAACTGGATGATGTGACATTGTCAGGTGGACAGGATGCTTCGAAGGAGGCCCGTGACTTCTGGGTCAGCGGTGAGCCAGGTTCGCTTTCGGGTAAGAACGGTGTAGTGACACTCTGTGCCTCACCAACCGGGGCCATCATGGATGCCGTGGCCTACAGCGAACGGACCAGCGAATCGGACACAAAATACGATGGCTTCGGTACTGCCGCCTTCCGTGACAGGGTAGCCGAGATTGTAGCCTATGCAGCCTGGGCCATCCAGGGCGGCAAACCAGCTCCCGGGGACTGTGCCCGCTCGACAGGTACCACCAGCACCAGGACCATCTGCCGTTCGTCTGACTCTGCAGACACCGATAGCGCTGGTGACTGGCACATCGTCCCGACCAAGGGCATCAGTCTGGGCAAGGCCAACAGCGACGAGGTTTAC
>MIBM01000278.1 GCA_001830645.1 Spirochaetes bacterium RIFOXYC1_FULL_54_7 | reverse complement strand
TTGTTTCCATCAACGATCCAATCCGGGTCATAGCCAAACAGGGGTCCTGCCTGACAGCAGAGGAACTGTGGTCCATAGGTATGTGGGTCGAAGCATACGAAGCCTTGCGGCGCTGGATGAAGGCCGTTCAGCATGAAGGTTTTACGGCCGAATGGATCCTTGCCCCGGATGTAGCTGCCGTATCGGCTATTGCCTTCCGTATCGTGGGAAAAGACGGCGAAGTCAAGGACCTGCCGGAACTGCGTGACATACGCATACGGATTCAGAGAATCAACCAGGATATCGAGCGTACCACCGCGTCTTTCTACCAGGATGACACTGCCAGAAGCCTGCTCCAGAGCGATGTGCCAACCCAGCGTGACGGGCGTACCGTCCTGGCGGTAAAGGCCGGCGCCAAGGCCAGAATACGGGGCATAGTTCACGAGGTCTCCTCCACAGGCCAGACGGTCTTCATAGAACCAGAGGCACTGGTGCAGAAGAACAATCAGTTGGTCGAGGAAGAAGCCAGGTACCAGCGGGAACTTATGCGGGTGCTTCGCGAGGCTACCGCCAAGCTTTTCAATCACCATGCTGCGCTTGTTGCTGCAAGAATATCCTGCGCCTTCATGGACGAACTATATGCCAGGGCCAGATACTCCAGACACAACAACGGATGTTTTGCAGAAGCCCGGGTAGCGGGTATAGAACTGGTAGGCGCCAGGCATCCGATACTGGGCTCCAAGGCTGTGCCCATAGACCTGCGTATGCCGATGGATGCCCGCACCCTGATAATCACCGGGCCGAACACCGGTGGTAAGACTGTATCCCTGAAGACAGCCGGTCTGTTTGCACTGATGAACCAGTTTGGTCTAGCCGTACCGGCAGATCCTGGCACCGGTCTCCAGGTCTTTGATGGGGTCTGGGCAGACATAGGCGACGAGCAATCCATAGACCAGTCCCTGTCCACCTTTTCCGGACATATGCGTGCCATAGCGGCCATCACCGAAGGAGCCAGTTCCCGCAGTCTGGTACTTCTGGATGAACTGGGGAGTGGAACCGATCCTGAGGAAGGTTGCGCCATAGCAATGGCCCTCCTGGATCTGTTCATAGACAGGGGGGCACTGACCCTTGTAACGACCCATCATGGCATCCTGAAGAATTTCGGGTACACCAAGCCCGGCGTTCTCAATGCCTCCGTTGATTTTGACAAGGATACCCTATCACCAACTTATCGCATCATGATGGGTGTGCCTGGTGAGAGCCGTGCCTTGGACATAGCTGCCAGGAATGGCCTTGGTCGGGAGGTCGTTGACGGTGCAAGCCGGTACCTGCGTGACGAACGTACGGATATCTCTGCTTTGATCCGCGGTCTATCGGAGAAACATCGTGAGCTGGATTCCATTCGGATTGAGGAGAAGCGCCGCCTGAGGGATGCAATGGAAGAACAGCGCAAGGCAGACCTCAAGGAAATAAAACTGCGGCAGAAGGAAGTCGAACTCAGGTCCCATGGTGTTTCGGAACTGAAGGCTCTGTTGGCCGAAAGCCGCAAGACCCTTGAAAACATGGTCAGGCAACTTAAGGAAGGGGAGCTTACCCGGGAGAAGACGCTTGAGGTCAAGGAGTTCCTGTCTACAATGGATGCCAAGGTAAACGGCGCCGACCGCGAACTTAAGGCGCAGGTTCGGGAATTGAAGACAGGTAGCAGGGAAGCAACCCCGATAGGCGAGGGCAGCCCGGTTGTCATACTCCCTGGCCGGCGGCGTGGCAGGGTATTGCGGGCGGCCAAAAGCGGCAAGTGGGTGGTAGAGACCGACGCCATGCGTGTAACAGTCAGCGCAGACGATCTGGAGCTCACCCATGAACTGGCCAGCACAGCCCCGGTGGTTTCAGTGGAACCGGCATCCAGTCGATCCAATCGGGCCAGCATTGAACTGGATATCCGTGGCTATCGTCTGGCTGAAGCAGTTGCCACCCTGGAGCGGCAGCTTGACGCAGCCACAATGGAAGGTCTTCAGAGCTTTTCCATCATCCATGGCACTGGCGAAGGGGTGCTCCAGCAGGGCGTCCGGGATACGCTTGCCCGGTATCCAGGGGTGGTCGAGTTCCGGTATGCACGTCCCGAGGAGGGTGGTCATGGCAAGACCGTGGTTACCCTTGGATAAAACCGCCTAGGTCAGCCCACTCTATGCCCTCACCGTCAGGGATATCCTTTGCGGCCATCCTGCCTTCCAGCCGACACATCATGGAAGGGTGCAGACCGGGACGCAGTACCTTTTCTGTACGTAAAATTGCCAGGTTGTGGATGCCAAAGGCCTCTCCCCTCATGATGGGCCTGCTGGCATGTATGGACCTGGTTGTACGTTCGTAGTTGGCCGCCTCGCTGGGGGCCAATCGCTTGGCCCCGGTGCCCAGGACAGCTTCCACCCTGGCTGTGCCGTGGATTTCAGCAAGGTCTTCCACGGTCTTTGCCGACCCGTTCCTCGCCACCGCTCTGATCGCCTTCACCATGAACGCAAAGGCATCGGGCGGCAAGGCTATCGGGTCATCCAGCCCGTCACCGCTACGGGACAGACAGATATGCTTTTCGATTATGCTGCCACCCATGGCCACCGCAAGGGCCGGTACCAGAACAGGGTCCATGGAATGGTCTGATACCCCTATGGCACAACCAAACATGCCGGACAGTAGTGGCAGCACCCGTAGATTGTAATCTTCCTCAGGAGCTGGATAGGCTGTCACGCAGTGTAGCAAGGCCAGTGATCCGTCCTTGTTGCCCCGATATGCCTGGTCGCTGGATCTGTTGCCAGACTGGTCTCTGGACTGGTCGCTGAAAAATCCGGTTGCGGTCTCGATATCACCTAGACGGGACACCCCGGTTGAAAGGATGGTCGGCAATCCGTAGGAGGCCATTTCGGCTAGCAGGGGCAGGTGATTCAATTCCGGACTGGCAACTTTCAATACCCTGACACCCAGCCGGCGCAGGTCCCTGGCGCTCTGTATACCAAAGGGTGTACATAGGAAGACGACAGAACGTTTTTCAGCCTCTTCCATCATACCCAGCAAGAAAGCCGGCGAGGTCTGTAGTGCCCGGAAGCGCTCGTACAAGGGGATGGAACCCCCTGGAAGAGGTACCAGGCCTGTAGCTGGATGTATGATTTCTGCAGCAATGACATGCTGGAATTTTACGCAATCCGCGCCGGCTTCAGCCGCGGCCGCTATTAGTTCTGCTCCCCTGGCATGATCGCCTGCATGGGATGTACCTATTTCGGCAATTATAAAAGGTTGCTCCGGCGTATATCGTACATTGCAGAGGTTGAAATCATGGATATCCACGGCTACTCCTTTAATTCCTTAATTACGCTATTCTACTCGACAAGGGGAATTGGATGCTATAGAATGATGTCATCGACAGGAACATCCGAGGAGTGGTTGTATGCAATTTTTCAAGTGCGATGTGTGCAAGAGTGAAATCAAGGAACTGAATCCAGGTCGTACAATCTTCCATATCAGGGAATTCGAAATCTGCGACCATTGTCACGATGACCTGAACGATGCAGTCAGGCAGACTGTACGGAACAAGAGACCCTTCGATTTTACCTGGTACGAGCGTCTCACCGTAGACCTGATCCAGGATGGAATGAAGAAGAACAAAATAGCCGTCCCTTCCCGGAAATAGTCGTATCCCTCTACTCCGGAACCGGTTTACCGGGCCTTTCAAGGTGGCCGGCTGAGCCGGTACCGGGTGTATTGCTCCACTTACCTTTCATCTACCCTGACTTGGCGTTTTTTGCGCCTGTGGCGGTTTGCCCCTATTTCGTCCGTATCGTTGACAGATTCTTGCCCGCCATGATATCGTCTGGATGAAAAAACGCGAACGGTCGCGAGCACCTGGCTCCGCTCCGAGTGGTTCTGCCAGGCCGCAACACCAGCGACATGATGGTGGAACTCCTGAGGTCTGCAGGGATCAGCATTCCGCGACCATCTATTACGCATATCCTGCAATGCCAAGGAGACAAGATGTCCGGCCACAGTAAATGGGCGACCATCAAGCACAAGAAGGGTGCTGCCGATGCCAAGCGCGGGCAGATGTTCACCAAGCTTATCAAGGAAATATCGATTGCGGCTCGCATGGGGGGGGGTGATCCAGACTCCAACGCCAGGCTCAGGACCGCAATGCTCAAGGCACGTGGTGCCAACATGCCCAAGGACAACATAGACAGAGCCATCAAGAAGGGTACCGGTGAGCTCGGTGCGGCTATCTATGAAGAGCTGGTCTATGAAGCCTATGCCCCCGGTGGTATCGCAATCCTCATTGAGGTTCTTACCGACAACAAGAATCGTGCAGCCGCCGAAGTACGAAACCTTCTGACCCGTGCTGGTGGCTCCCTTGCCACCTCCAATGCCGTCCTACGGCTTTTCAATCGCAAGGGTGTGATCTCCCTGGATGGCGAAAAGTGCGACGAGGACAAAGTCATGGAACTGGCTCTTGAGGCTGGTGCCGATGATATCGTGAACGAAGACGGAGAAATTGTAGTCTATACCACTCCGGAGTCCTTCGAGACCGTTCTGGAAGCCATCAATGCTGCAAATCTGCAAACTGATGGGGCGGAAGTTTCCATGATTCCCGAGACCTATGTCGATGTGGACAAGGATGCGGGTGGCAAGATCTCCAAGCTAATAGACAAGCTCGAGGAGAATGATGACGTGCAGAACGTCTACCACAATGCCAACCTCCCCGAGGAAGACGAAGAATAAATGGCCAACAAGATCCGGGTTCTGGGCATAGATCCAGGACTCGCTTCGGTGGGTTGGGGCGTCGTCGAGACAGACGGCGCCCGTCTTTTTTATAGGGGCCATGGCTGTATTGCCACCAAGGCTGGCACGGATGTAGCCCTGCGCCTCGGCATGATCCGTGATGCCCTTACAACCATCATTGCGGAGCACGAACCGGCTGAGCTTGCTATGGAGTCTTTGTTTTTTTCACGCAATGTGACTAGTGCCCTCGGTGTGGCTGAGGCTCGGGGCATAATACGGCTGGTATGCCTTGATGCGGGTCTGTCGATGCGTGAATACGGACCAATGGAAATAAAGCGAGCCGCGTCGGGTTCCGGTGGCTCGGGCAAGTCAGAAGTACAATCCTTTGTACGCATTGTGCTAGGTCTGTCCGAGATTCCAAAGCCCGATCACGCCGCCGATGCCCTGGCTGTAGCCATCTGCCACTGTCAGTCCAGAACTTTTCCTTCGCTTGCTAAGCCGGAACACCGGCGTATATAATCACCGCCATGTACAATGCTATAAGCGGCACCCTGTGCCACAAAGGCCTCGACCTTATCCGGGTTGACAACAACGGTATCGAATGGGAATTCTCGGTACCTTCCCGGTCTGTTGACGCCTTTGGGATGATGGGTGATCGTGTGCGGGTTCTGTGCTGGCTCCTGCATCGTGAAGACCAGATGCGCCTGTTTGGCTTTCCCACTGAATCCGAGCGGGCTGTATTTGTTGAGCTTTTGTCTGTAGATGGCATAGGTCCCAAGCAAGCCCTGAAGATACTAGGCGGCATAGGTGCGGAGGATCTTGAGCGGGCCCTGGATTCCGAGGACCTTGCCAGGCTGGAGTCCATCCCGGGCTTGGGAAAGAAGACTGCCCAGAAGCTCGTGTTCTCGCTCAAAGGTAAATTGCCATCCGTCGGCAGAACCGGTCCGGAGTCCCAGGAACCTCATGCCGATATCATCCGCGCCTTGGCAGAGATGGGGTATGACCGCAAACGGGCAGCCGATTTAATCAGGCAGATAGTGGCTGAGGGTGGCAGTCTGCCGGTCAAAGCCGATGACCGTGAACGGGAACTCTTCCGCCGGGCCATAGTGGAACTGAGTGGATCGTGAACGACATGGAAGCAAGCCTGGTATCCGGCAGTTTTGACCCCCGGGACGATGAGCGTGAAAACGTCCTGCGGCCGCGCCTGCTGGCCGAATTCCTGGGTCAGGCTTCGATCAAGCAGAACCTGGCCATATTCATAGAAGCAGCCAGGCAACGTGAAGAGGCTCTGGATCATGTTTTCCTCATGGGACCTCCTGGCCTTGGCAAGACCACCCTGGCAGGCATAGTCGCCCGTGAACTAGAGGTTGACTTCAAGGTGACCAGCGCACCGGCCCTTGAGAAGCCCAAGGATCTGGCCGGAATCCTGACCACCATGTCCCCGAAGTCGGTCTTCTTCATAGATGAGATACACCGCCTGAAACCGGCCATAGAAGAGATGCTCTACATGGCCATGGAAGACGGCGAGCTGGATTTCATCATTGGCCAAGGGCCAAGTGCCAGGACACTCA
>MIBM01000277.1:1176-1365 GCA_001830645.1 Spirochaetes bacterium RIFOXYC1_FULL_54_7 | reverse complement strand
CTGGAACTTGGCCATGGCTATGATGGACAGGGGGTTCATCTGGCCATCCACCACGCCGGTCTGAAGGGAGGTATAGACCTCGGCCCAGGCCACGGTGGTGGGTGAAGCGCCGAGAGCAGAAACTATGGCTTGGTGCAGCGGCAGGGCCATGACCCTGAGCTTGATACCCTTCATGTCCGCGGGGCTCTT
>MIBM01000277.1:0-1109 GCA_001830645.1 Spirochaetes bacterium RIFOXYC1_FULL_54_7 | reverse complement strand
CCGGCCTTGGCTTCGATGTCCTTGGCCAGGGCCTGGCCGAACGCGCCGTCATACACCTTGTAGCCAACATTGTAGCTGGAGAAGGCGAAGGGCATGTTGGTAACGTCGATAAGAGGGTAGAACTGGGCAATACCGCCTGAAGAGATGATGTATGACTGGACGATGCCGGCCTTGACCTGCTGCATCACGTTGGCTTCAGCGCCAAGTACACCGTTGGGGAAGAGCTCGACCTTGATGCGGCCGTTGGAATTGGCTTCTACTTCTGACTTGAAGACTTCGGCCATGGCACCGGAAGCAACTTCGAAAGGCTGCTGGGCGTTGAGGTGGCCAAGTTTGAGGGTGAAGGTCTGGGCCATAAGGGTAGCGGGCACCAGAGCCAGCACCAAGACCAAAACCATGAAACGTCGGAATGTCATGAGGATCCTCCTTTGGATTGTTCCACGCCCGTTTCTGTTCCGGTTTGCCCGGATCGGACGTGAACCTCCAATTTTAACGGAATTCAAACTTATGTCAAGTGAAACATTAACTTTTTGATCCTAAATACAGGAAATATCGGACAACCTGGATGGGTGGATACCATCAGAGAATGAATGACCGAAAGCCAGTGACTCCGGGCATCATCAGAATTGCAAGAGCTCCCTGAGCAGTACAAAATCATCCGGAGCTGGAGCAATCAGGTTCAAGGGGTGCCCGTTGACAGGGTGGGACAAGGTCAAGTTGACAGCATGAAGCATTACCCTGGGTACTGGTCTGCCGCTGAGTGATTCCGGACCACCATAGAGACTGTCACCGTAAAGGGGCAGACCCACCGAAGCCGCATGGACCCGTATCTGGTGGGTTCGTCCTGTCCGGGGCTCAACCCGGAGTACAGCACCATCGCGGCCAAGTGACTCTACAAAGAAACTGGTGCTTGAAGGCAAGCCATTGCTATGGACCAGTCCCCATCTGGCCGCATCGCTCTTCGGGGAGATGCGGGCCATGAGGCCGCTCACCTCGAACTGGTTTTCACAGGCTGCCTGGGGCGAGCCAGCCAAAGCGTAGTAGACTTTGTGTGCGGTTCGGTTGGCAAAGGCTTCGTGGACAGCGGCATTTACACCTCGCCGCTTGGT
>MIBM01000276.1:1220-6669 GCA_001830645.1 Spirochaetes bacterium RIFOXYC1_FULL_54_7 | reverse complement strand
TGGTCAGGAAGAGGTTCCGGGCTTCCTGTTCATGGCCTTGTCGGGGGCGTCCATTGCCTGGCTACGGGATGCACTGGATAATTATCTGGCTGCCCTGGCATGAATGAACTGCTGGAAGCCTTCAGGCAGGAGTCGGCTGAACTGCTGGAAGGCATGGAAGCTTCCGTCCTATCCATGGAGAACGGTGATGGCAAAGCCCTGGATGCCTTGTTCCGTCAGGTGCATACCCTCAAAGGATCAGCAGGCATAGTGGGATTTGGGCGGCTGGAACGCTTTGCCCATGAAATGGAGAGCCGGCTGGGTCTCATCCGATCAGGAATTGTGGTGCTTAACGACGAAACCTTCGGGGCACTCCTGTCATGCCGCGATCGTTTCATCAGCATATTGACCATCTCGCAGACCCAGTCTGAAAGCGGAAGCCTTTCAACGCTGCCACCGGAAATGGATGACGAGGACAGTCTGTATCTGTCTGCCCTCGACGGCACCCTTGCAGCCGGGGAAGGCTCCATGGCTGGGCTGGCTGCCAGGCATGGAGCCATGGCGGGACCGCCTCAGGGGCAGTATGACAGCGGCTACATCGAACTGCCCCCCTCGTCAGGCAACCCAAAGGTACTGAGCAATACCTCCGGGCCTTCTTCAGGGATCACCGACAGGAAAACAGTCCGGATAATCGACACAAAGCTTGATGCCCTGGTCAACCTGGTCGGAGAACTGGTCACCGTCCAGGCACAGCTGACCCAAGTGGCAACAGAAATAGGTGAGAGCCGAGTGCTCGGGCTTGCTGACCAGGTGAGGCGCCTGGTCAGCGAACTGCGGGGGACATCCATGGAGATGCGGATGGTTCCCGCCGGCCTGCTGTTCGCTCGTTTCAAGCGGGTGGTACGGGATCTTGGCAGCGAACTGGGAAAGCAGATCGATTTCAAGACCGAAGGCACGGAAACCGAGCTGGACAAATCCCTGGTCGAATCCCTGTATGAGCCCCTCCTGCACCTTGTTCGTAATGCCGTGGATCATGGGCTGGAGCCACCGGAAGGCAGGGAGGCTGCGGGCAAGCGCAAACATGGCCGTCTGACGCTGAGCGCTGCCCATACCGGAGCATCTATCAGCATCGAAATAAGGGATGACGGAGCTGGAATAGATGACGAGGCTGTCAGGGAGCGGGCCATAGGTACCGGACTACTGGCACCAGATGCCAGGCTAGGCCTGGATGAAATTCGGGCTTTGATCTTCGAGCCGGGCTTTTCTACTGCTGGCAAGGTCTCGAACCTGTCTGGAAGAGGGTTCGGCCTTGATATAGTCAAGACTGCTGTCGAAAGGCTTGGCGGCGAACTACGACTAACAACAGAGCCCGGTAAAGGCAGTACCTTCACACTCGAGATACCGCTAACGATCGCCATCATAGACGGGTTTCTTGCGCGTCTCGGCGACCGGAGGTTCATCATTCCCTTGCCATGCATAGCCGAGTGCTTCGAGCGCCCCCGGTCAGAAAGCCGGGAACGACTGATCAAGCGCCAGGGAGAACTGGTGCCGCTCATCGAACTCCGGGAGTATTTTGCGCTTGCCGGGGAATCAATCCCTGATGGCCGTGAGGAAATAGTCATAGCAAACGTACTCGATGGGAAGATTGCCCTTGCCTTCGATCAGCTGCTTGGCGGCTATCAGACAGTCATCAAACCCCTGGGCGAGCTGGCCAGGTTCTGCCCTGGCGTCTCCGGCTCCGCCATCCTGGCAGACGGCCAGGTGGCCCTCATCCTTGATATGCCCAGCCTGGCAAGAACCCTCCGGGACCAGAGCTGACCCGGTGGAGCCAGTTCCTTCCACTCAGACACCTATTGATTTGACTGCTCCACCAGTTCGCCTGCGCGACCGGACAAGGTACAGAATCAGGAGAACGGAAGTTGGAGTCCTTGACCGTACATCTGCAAGTGGATCATAGGATTTCCAGTCAGGATCCGCACGGAAACACGGGGGACAGAGCATCATCAACCAGCAGCCTTGATGATGGGATCTTCGTGGGGGAACGACATATGGAACGGGGCCTGGCTGCCGTAATCCAGGGCAGGATTACCGAAGGGCTGGATGCCAAAACCGTATTCCGGGCCAAAGTCCGTGCCATTGTCATCGTACAGCCCCACATCCATGCCATAATCCGGCTCATCCGAAGCTGAAGCGATAACCTCGATGATGCGTACCTTGTCACCCGGGGCGATGGCTTCGAAGGGACTATTAGGAAATTCTGCCTCGAAGACATCCACCTCGGCTAAGGCTAACGGCTCCCGCCCGGTTGTGCGACCGTTCCAGCCCGGCGGCTGGACAAAAAGACTGTATGTCTTGTCAGGATTGACCCTGATTGCACCCAGGAATGAAGAGACCAGAGACGCCCCAGCCAAGTCCGGATTGAAGGCCAGTGCCGCTGGCCTTGATGGGTAGCCCCCCAGGTTGGTGGCAGCCCACGA
The DNA here is from genome assembly GCA_001830645.1 of Spirochaetes bacterium RIFOXYC1_FULL_54_7. Lineage (GTDB taxonomy): Bacteria > Spirochaetota > Spirochaetia > Treponematales > UBA12059 > MIBM01. The sequence goes on along the minus strand of MIBM01000276.1, from coordinate 4,213 downwards.
CTCATAGGCATCGAGCATGTATGCAAGTTCTGCTTTGTGCAATTCAAGGAAGTTGGCTAGCTCCTCGGCAACTGCCGTCTCGTCGACAAATGGATGTGAAGACAAGGCAAGGTAGCTCAACTGGTCATGGTCACTCCATCCCCAGAATGCCTGTAAAAACCAGCACCAAAATAGCCCTTTTCATTGTCAGTGACTCCAATCCGGATTGCCTCATCGCATGCAAGTCATTATTGTTTTCAAATGCCTGAATTCACCAGCTACTGCGCATACTGCACAACCCTGCCGAATGGAGATCCCAACAAGACGTACCATGACAACAGCTACGGTTTTCCCATAAGCGACGATCAGGGACTTTTCTGCCGACTGACCCTGGAAATCAACCAGGCAGGTTTGTCGTGGTCAACAATACTGAAAAAGCAAGACAATTTCATCCATGCCTATGATGGATTCGATATCGACAAGGTGGCAGCCTATAGTGAGGCAGACCGGCAACGGCTGCTGGCCGATGCCGGCATCATCCGCAACCGTCTGAAGGTGAATGCTGCAATCGTGAACGCCAAGGCACTTCAGGGCATCCGCACAAGCCATGGCAGCTTCAACCAGTGGCTGGCTGCCCACCATCCCCTGGACAAACCTGACTGGCTCAGGCTGTTCAAACAGAACTTCGTCTTTGTTGGGGGCGAGATAGTAGGGGAATTCCTGATGAGTACCGGCTGGCTACCGGGAGCCCACATTCCCGGCTGCCCGGCCGGGGACAGAGCCCGGGAGGCCGGTGCGGCCTGGAGCCGGGATCAGCCTGCTCCAAGGGGCTGAACTCCGGCTTACAGCAGCTTAGGGTTGAACAATCAGATCATTCAACCATCCGCTTGGCAATATGGATCACATGCCGGTTTATCCGGTTGTAATGCCCGAGCAGGTCCATGTAAATAGGGTTGATCTCGATGGATGCCTTGTGGCCTTTCTGCAGACGCTTGAAGTGCTGGGTCCGGATCTCAGCCTGAAGTTCCTTGAATGGGCCCCTGTTGGCAAGGAAAGCCTCTGCGGTGCTCTTGTCATCTTCCATGAAGGCTTTGAGGATGACTTTGTAATGGTCGAACACCATGGCATGCAAGGCCGAGATCTCGGCAGCCCCTTCTTCGGGCAACTGGATGCGCAACTCCGCCAGCTTCCTAGCCCGGTCAAGGATGTTCACATCTATGACATCAGCGAGGTTCTCCAGTTCGTTGATCGTATAGAGCAGGGAAACGATCCGATGGGATTGCTGCTCGGCAAGCGGCATGCCTGCCACCTTGGTCAGGAACTCGACTATTGCATTGCGCAGGAGATCCACATTCTCGTCCAGAGCGGCTATCTCGTCTATCTCTTTTTCACGCTGTGTCTCGGTATCCACACAGCAGAAGAGGCGGTAACTCCGTTGCAGCATTTCTTCCACAATTTCGGCCACCCTCATCGTTTCCTTGCCAGCCTGCTCCAAGGCAATTTCAGGCTGGGTTATGAGCCCGTCATTTATATGCTTTGGCCCGAAGCGCTGGGTTTCAGGCAGGGAAGGGAATGCACGGTTGAAGAACTTGACGATCAGGGGCAGCATCGGGAAAACGATGATGTGGTTCAGCACCGGCATCATTGTATGGGCCATCGCAATCTGTCGGGCAATGTCATCGGTCCGGAAAAGGCCGGCGGCTGTTGCCCTGGTCACGACCAGCCACAGCCTGTCGCCATTGAAGGGAATCGAGAGCAGGGTGTATACAAAAATTACGCCGATCGTCTGGAACAACACATGGATGTATGCGGTCCTTTTGGCTTCCCGGTTGAGCGCCAAGCTTCCAAGTATCGCAGTTATACAGGTACCGATCGATGCACCAAGGTTGATTGGAACAGCCTGGGCGAGGGTAATGGTCCCCGATAAACCCATGGCTATAACGATGCCGCTGGTGGCTCCCGAGGACTGGACTATCATGGTAAAACCGAGGCCAATCAATATACCCAGCAAGGGGTTTTGAACCGAAACCATCAGGTCAAGGAAGGGCTGGTAAGACCGTAGGTTTTCCAGCGAAGTGGACATCATGTCCATTCCGAGGAACAATAGCCCGAAACCGAGTATGATCCGGGTCAGATGCTTGTTGCGCTTGGTCTTGGCGAGGAAGGAGCCGAAGAAACCGATGGCTATGATGAGGGTCGAGAATTTTGACAGTTTGGGAATGGCTACCAACTGACCAAGCACAGTCGAGCCGAGTTCGGCGCCAAGAGTCACAGCCAGACTCTGCTGGAAAGTTATCAGCCCGGCACCAACCAGGACAGCCTCCAACACCGTTGTAGCTGACGAAGACTGGTTGACAACGGTTACACCAAAACCGGTCAGGTATCCCCTGAACTTGTCTTTGGTGAGGCGCAACATGATGCCCTGCAGTTTTTCCCCGGCAAAGGCGGTCAGACTGTCGTTCATCAGCAACATGCCGTAGAGGAAGACAGCCAAGCCACCAACCAGCATGAAGACTTCCCAAATTGTCATAAAATCCTTCCCTGTCTATGCTGCATACGATTGCTTGATTGTCAGCCACACCCGAAAATGATGCCTCCCGGCCATGTTCAGGAGGGGATGCAATCGGTGCTGGTCTACAATTCAAAGCCCGGTGTAATGGATCATACCGCCAGGCAGGTCATTACCCAGAACCGCTGGAGGGGAGACCATAGTGTTCAACACAAACCGTCATGCATACTTTTACACGGAAATATAAAAAAAGACCAATAAATGGTTTTTATCATACATGCAGAAGTTTTTATCAACAGACAGAACAATCGCTCCCACAAAAAGCATCCTTGAAACAGCTTGATGCCCACCAGATCGACAAAAAGGGGGCGGGAGGGCAGTTATGAAAATCATTACACAGTCTTGACACTATCAGCAATCACCACGATCATCGTCCACAGCCTGTGTGATAGTGGAATGTCATGTCTATACCCATTCATATAAGTACGCTTATGCCCATACTCGT
>MIBM01000276.1:473-1134 GCA_001830645.1 Spirochaetes bacterium RIFOXYC1_FULL_54_7 | reverse complement strand
TCGCCTTGGCAGGGATACTGGGCATGCCCGGACCGGGACTACCTGGCTGGTACCGTATAGCAATCCAATCGGTGGTTGGCGGGTTCATCGGCAGGAGGATAGACCGGACGTCGGTCGAGTCCATCAGACGCATGTTGCCCGTTGTATTGATGACAACCAGCTGGTATATGGCTGGAACCGCGTTCCTTGGGTGGGTAGTCTCCCGCTGGGCCCGGATAGATTTGGGGACAGCGATCCTGGCAACCGTTCCCGGTGGCGTGGCAGAAATGACGGCCCTTGCCATCTCATCCAAGGTCGATGTCGCCTTCGTGGCATCCATGCAGACCATGCGGGTATTGGCCGCCAATATACTGGTTCCGCTGTTCGCCAGAACTGGTTCAGGCAGGCAGGCCAGAGTGAACCAAAAGGACAATCCACACCACGAACAGCCCAGAGAGACAGGCAGAAAAATCATGGTATCGACGAAGGCCATGGCTTGCCATCACTGGAGCCTTGGCCTTCTGGCCGCGCTTACAGGAGGTTTTCTGCTGACCTATGCCTCAGTACCGGCAGGGGGGATTCTGGGCTCGATGCTTACGATCGCCATGGTGCAATTTGCAGGTATCCCGATCCAGCCTGTACCAAAGTCGGTCCTGACCTTCGCTTATATCAGTCTGGGCAT
>MIBM01000276.1:0-428 GCA_001830645.1 Spirochaetes bacterium RIFOXYC1_FULL_54_7 | reverse complement strand
CTGGCTTGTTCACCCGGAGGACTGTCGCTGATGGCCGTGGTGGCTGAGGAAACCGGCGCCGATCCAGCTACTGTAAGTTTCCTGCACTTGGTCAGGATAGTCTGGATCATCCTTGCAATACCCATACTCCTCCGCTTACTGACCTGATAAGCCATGACAGGGACAGAGCCTGGAATGAAAACAGGATGGGACAACAGGGACAGAGCCTGGAATCAAGACAACCGGGACAACCGGGACAACCGGGGAAACAGGGACAGAGCTTTCATGAAGAAATACGTGGTACTCGCAGGTAACATCGGCGCCGGCAAATCGACACTGGTAGGTCTACTCGCGGATAAGCTCGGTTTTAAACCGTATTATGAGCCGGTAGCGGAAAATCCGTATCTTGAAGATTTCTATGGCGATATGGAACGCTGGGCATTCCATTC
>MIBM01000275.1:1157-1344 GCA_001830645.1 Spirochaetes bacterium RIFOXYC1_FULL_54_7 | reverse complement strand
GGTGGCAGGCCTGCTGGCCAGGGGTACCGATGCCTTCGAGTCAGCCTGCGCGGGCGTGATCGCGCACGGGCAGGCAGGCAGGGCAGCCGCTGCCGATCTGGGCTTTTTTGACGCTTCCATCCTGCCTGCCTATGCCGCCCGTATCCTGCACAGGGGGACAGTCCATGGAAACAAGGGATAAAGATCA
>MIBM01000275.1:0-1117 GCA_001830645.1 Spirochaetes bacterium RIFOXYC1_FULL_54_7 | reverse complement strand
GCCAGCGCCAATGCTATGTTTGCCATAGAGAGGCACCATTATCGGCGCCCGGGCATCATCAAGTCCCTTACGGCAACCAGATCTCTGTCCTTCCTGTTCTTTTCCCTGGTATTCATGGTCGTGGCAGTCCTTCTGGTGAACTATATCCAGGGCACGAGGAACAGTGGCATCCTTGCAGGAAACCGCTTCGAAGTGGAAGCTATGTGGTTCGAGGGCTACGTGTACGCAACCATAGCCCGCAGTCCTGCGCGCAGGAACGCCGAGCCGATCGGGGTTGCCCTGCTGCTCAGTGCCGGGGGTGATGTGCATGAAGGCTTCCTGCAGGCAACAGACAGCGAGTACCGGGCCAGGGTTCCAGCAGACATCAAACCTGCCTGGCTGGCAGTCATTGTAACCGCAGAGTCAGGCAAAACCGAGCTGGCAGCCAAGGTCAGGTAAGCAAGCTGCCAGGGACCGAACTTGACCGCAGGCAGGCTTTGGGCTATGGTACTGGCAGGACGGAAATCCAGACCGTCAATGCCGAAGGGAGTCTCCGGATATGGTTCAATTCTACCTTCTGAGCGTGTTGTTGAACACTGTTGCAGGGTATGCGCTTCTCAGCTTCGACACGGAACCCAAGGGCACCAAGGCAGACGGAATCAGGGAATTCTTCAAGGATTCCACTATCCGGTTAGTGCTTGGCATCCTGTGCTTCATAACTGGTTTCTTCAAGCTTCTTACTGTCATGCGTGGTGATATCCCGGTGGTGGGTGATCTTCTCCCATCGCTGGCAGGCATGCTGGGTGGCTTCACCATGCTCCTGGAATTCTACCGGAGCAACTCGAAGGTTACCACCGATACCCTGGAGAAGCTGGATTCAATCTTCATAAGCAACCGGCGCATGATAGGCATAGCGACCATGCTCATAGGATTGGCCCATTTCCTCTTCCCCAGTGTTCTCTTCCTCTGATGCCCCGTTCCGTTGCAGGCATAGCCATCAAGGATGGCCTGGCGCTGGTAGCCCGGCGCTTGCCTGGTGGTGAGATGGGCGGCACCTGGGAGTTTCCCGGGGGCAAGCTTGAATCCGGCGAGGATGATGCCCAGGCCTTGGTACGTGAGTTCGACGAAGAGTTCGGTG
>MIBM01000274.1:2463-8788 GCA_001830645.1 Spirochaetes bacterium RIFOXYC1_FULL_54_7 | reverse complement strand
ATAAGGTGATCACTGGAACTGCCTATGGGTTTGATACCAGGTTCAACCGGCATCAATGCCTCATGCTTGCCGAAGTCACGTTTGCCGCCACCAAGCACCGCGTGGGTCCTGACACCTCTGTCCTCGTAAACCGGTTTCTCCCCGAACGCATCTACGCTGAGTTCTCCAACGGGATAACTGGGCTTGTCGTATACTTCCAGTACCTCCAGGCGCAGTGTGAACGCCCCGCTTTCTACACCTGGGACATCGGTAGCATGATATTCGGGAAGGTCCATGGCTGTCAGGATACCTTCGCCCACACGCAGGTTGGATATTCCTTCGGGCATGGTACCCTTTACCAGCAGCGGTAGAGACGAAGTAGCCCCGCCGGAGATCATGGGCAGGTGTCTGCCAATCAGGTCTTCGATGCGGTGGGCTGTATCCACCAGTTGCCTCAGGTTGTCCGGCGTGGCCCGGATGGAGCCATAACAACCAAGATTGGTCCCCACACCAAGCAACTGCAGGGACGGCATGGAGCGTTCAATATCCAGTGCCGCCTTGATCAGCGCAGCCTGGTCAAACCAACCCTCCCGGAGATCGCCAAGATCCTGCATGAGCACCACCCCATGCCGCCGGTCAGCGGAGGCTGCCTCATCGGCGGCCAGGCGAAGTACCACCGCATCGGACTGCAGGCTAAGATCGGCAAGGCGTACGGTACTGGCCAGCTCGCTGGGGCCGGGTATGCGCAACAGCATCAGAGGTAGATCGATGCCATGTTCCCGCAGCCTTGCCAGCTGGCCCAGCCGACTGCTCGCCAGCTGGCTGCAACCACCTCTTGCCATGGCCTTGGCCACCTCCGGCAGACCACCTGCGCCTTTTACAACACCAGTCAAGGCTATTCCAGCGGAATTGCACAGTGTACAAACAGCCCTGGTATTTGCCTCCACCCGTGCCAGATCCACCAGCAACTCAGGATACAGACCCTGTCCATGGGCCTGGCGGCCACTCAGGCCCATGGTTTCTCACCGGTTTCGGGCATGAAGCTGAAACAATAGCTGGAACCTCCCGTACCCGAAACCGAAAGTCCGGCCCTCAGTTGATCGGCCAGGGCTTTCACCAGAACCAGACCGAAACCACCGGGTTTGTCAGCAGTAAGGTCTGGCAGGAAATCTATGCCATCATCGGAGATACAAAATTTGACTGATCCGGTTTCGGGCTCCTGTCGCAAGGAAACCTTTATACAGCCGGTCCTGCCGCCAGGAAAGGCATACTTGAACGAATTGGTGATAAGCTCGTTCATGATGATCCCCAAGGGGAAAAGCACCGTCGAATCAAGCAGGAAATCCTCGAAATCCCTCTCCAGCCTGACTCCAGCGAAGATGAACTGTATTCCTGTCTCGTCCAGCAACTGGGAGAGGTATCCGGCACTTGAAATGCTCCTGAAATCATCAGAACGGTACAGTTTGTCATAGACGATCATCATGCTCAGCACCCGCCGCCTGGCCTCACCAAGGGCCTGGGGTCCCGGCCCTGCTTCCATGTGGCTGGCCTGGAGTGACAGAAGGGCCGCAATAACATTCATGTTGTTCTTGATACGGTGATGGGTCTCCCGCAACAGGAGTTGCTTATCCTTCAAAAGGGCTTGTATCCTGTCTCCGGTTTCCTTGCGTTCGGTTACGTCTTTGGTAAGATGCACACTACCCATCAGCTGGCCATCTCTTGACAGAAGGGGCTCGACGCTCACCTCAAGCCAGCGGTCATTTTCATGCAAGATGGACGTCTCGCGTTTTCCACTCTGTTTCATCCGTAGATAGGGACAGTCCTCCACATGGGTGGTAGCACCATGGAGCAGTTCGTGGCAGAAGCATCCATGTATGGCATCACCGGAAGTCTTGCCCAGAATGGCCAGGGACGCCGAATTGAATTTGATGACCTTTTCGTCAAGACCGAGTATCCAGACCGCATCACTCATTGCCTCGAAGGTCTCACTCCAGAGATTTTCAGCATCTCTCAGTGCTTCCCTGGCCTTTGTTTCATCGGTGACATCGCTCATGGCCAGCAGCATGCGATCTTCCCTGTCATCCCGACGCATGAGCAGTCGCATGACCCGCTGGCCGGATGGCGAATGCATGTGCACATCCATGCTTTTACCCCAGGGCTGTCTGAACATTGCAGCGAAACGGCCAAGGAAGGCACCTGCATCAGGTGCATCGAGCTGGCTTGCAAAGGAAGAACCAACCAGCCTTCCATTGTCTCCGACCCAATCCATGAAGGTGCGGTTGGTCTGGGTAATGATGCCGTTGCGGTCAATGCTCAGGTAGCCGACAGGAGCTTCGTTGTATAATTTAGCGTAGCCATCCCTGGCTAGTTCCAGATCGTTGCGCGAGTTGCGGAGTTCTTCGTTCTGCAGTTCCAGTTCGATCTGGTGCACGCGTAGATCATGCAGGATCCGCTTGAACTCCGAAGGGTCCATGTCATCATCAGATTGTGGCTTGGTTGAGAGCAACTCTTCTGCATGGTCGCAAAGCTGAATTTTGCCCAAGAGGTTCTCATCGTCCACCAGATTCCTCCTATGAAGGTATATCGGTATTTCTCATGCCATGGGGGAAACGGATGGAAACCCGGCTGCCATGCCGGTCCTCCCCTTCTTTGATCCAATGACTCGAACTTGACAGTTCTGCCTTCCCGGAAAGCTGGTCTGCCAGGGCATGTATCAGGGTAAGTCCGAAGCCGGTGGAACCCGATGAACCCGATGAACTCAATGAACCCGGTTTATGGGCAGGAGCCTTCATACCTATGCCATCGTCATCCACCGCCAACTCACAGCTCCCCTGGCCATCGGAAGTAAAAGTTATGGCTACACGTCCAGCCCTGTCAACAGGGAATGCATATTTGAAGGCGTTGGTAAGGGCTTCATTGAGAATGAGCCCAAGGGGGAAAAGGGTGTCTGCATCCAGGGGCAGGTCATCCATCACGCGCTGGATGCTGACCCGTGATATGGCTGATGATGACAGGACTATGCTGTCCACAAGATCCCCCAGGTACTCCGAAGATGAAACCTTGTGGAAATCCTCAGATGAGAACAGCTTTTCATATACCATCTGCATACTGGCTACCCGCCCGCGGGCATCTTCCATGGCAGCGGCTACTTCCGGCAAGCCTGAACTCTCAGCCTGCAGGGAAAGGAGGACGGATATGCTGTGCATGTTGTTCTTTACCCGGTGATAGACCTCGCGCAGCAGCAGTTCCTTCTCAGAAAGAAGTTCACGGATACGGGACTGGGCTGCCTTGCGTTCTCCGATATCCTGGTATATCCCGTAGATCAGGCGGCCATTGTCCAAGTCAATCGGTGCTCCTGTGATGGCCACTTCGACCAAGGAGCCATCCTTGCGGCATCGCTGGGTCTCGTGATACACAGGCTTGCCATCAGTTACCTTCCTGGATAGTTCGTCGCCCTCGTCGGCCAGATGGGCAGGGACGATCAGTTCGTTTATCTTCCGGCCCCTGGACTCATCCAGACCAAACTGGAACATCCGGGTAAATTCGCGGTTGCAATCTATCAGGCGATCTTCACTGTCCAGCACCAGTATGGCAAAAGGAGAACTCTGGAACAGGTGGGCCAGCCGCCGTTCGCTGTCACGGGTCTTTTCATGGGCCGCAAACATTTCCAGGGCCATTTCTATGGACGACAGGAGCACATAGCGTCCGGAATCCTTCACAACATACCCATAACGGGTAATACCCCGGACCCGTTCCACCATGTCCCTGGATGAATGGGACGACAGGAATACCACGGGTAGCATACGCTCGGACAATATGGCCTTGGCAGTCTCCGGACCATCCATCCCGGGACCAAGATCTATGTCCATCAAGACAAGCTGGATTGAAGGGTCCAACCGTACTGTCTTGACGGCTATCCTCCCTTCCGGAGTTACTGTTACCGAATACCCATTGTCCTCAAGTAAGCGGCGCATGACCATGGCCACGACCGGTTCGTCTTCCACAAGGAGTATTTTTACGGAACCTGGCATGGACACTCCCTCCGGTTCCCCGCTGCCAAAAGCCGCTGCGGACCGTAACTCTGAAAGTTGAGCGTAATGATAACGGTCATCCATGGCTTGTGCAAGAAAGAAAGGATCCCGGAAGCGGAAAATGAATAATGAATAATGAATAATGAATAATGAATAATGAATAATGAATAATGTGGGCTTTTAAGACCGGCAGCTTTACTCAGCAGGAACTGGCGAGGGAGTTCTTGACCACCTGGATCAGTTGGGCCTGTGTAAAGGGTTTGGCAATCGAGCAGGTAATGCCGAAATGGCCAGTAAAATTCTGTATCGAATCGGCTTCGGTTGAAATCCTGCCGGACATGAGGACTATAGGCAGTTTTGGCTTTTTTTGATGTACTTCCAAAGCCAGGTCAAGACCATTCCGCTCGGGCAGTACGACATCTATTATGACCAGGGAAACATCATTTGTTTCCAGAACTTGCAGTCCCTCTGCCGCAGAAGCAGCGCTCATGGCCTTGAAGCCTGCCCTTTCGAGCATGAGGGTGGTGACTTCCCGTATGCTCCACTCATCATCGATAATCAAAACTGTAGGCATTGGCAGAAACCCCGATCTTTGATCCTTACCACAATCAGCACCACAACTATAGCCGGAGGAGATTATTGTATCAAGACGGTAAAGTCAGCATGAGCTTGACGCCCCGATGGAGGCCCGGTATCATGCGTCCCAGGTCGGGATGGCGGAATTGGTAGACGCCAGGGACTTAAAATCCCTTGTGCCGTAAGGCGCGTGCGAGTTCAAGTCTCGTTCCCGACAGATGAAACGATTCGACACCCGACTTGTGTCCCTTTGCCCTCTGGCGCGGGATTATTTCGAACTCCGCTTCCAGTGGCCCTTGTCCAAGCCATCAGCTGGGGATACATCCGGTTTGCAGGATACTGTTCCCAAGCCGGGCACCTTTTTGACCATACGCACCGGGGGACAGTACGACCCTGTCCTGCGCAGGCCCTTTGCCCTTTCTGACTTTGACGCAAGCCACAACGAAGCCGCAGTGATCTTCCAGAAGCGCGGCCGGGGAACTTCCTGGCTTGCGGATCTGCAACCCGGCGCTTGCCTTGATATCCTTGGTCCCTTGGGAAGAGGCTTCGACATTCCTCCGCGTGGATACAGACCTGTACTGGTGGCTGGCGGCATAGGTCTTGGGCCGATGCTGTACCTTGCGCGCTTTCTGGCAAAAAAAGCTGACGCCGGCCACTGCGAAGCTCCTATTACGGTACTTGGTTTCCGGTCTGCGGATTTCGTGCCCCGTATGGACCTACTTGGGGGTACGGTGATCTGCACCGATGATGGATCGGCCGGTTTCCATGGCACCGTAGTGGACTGGCTGCTCACTGCCGACACCGGCCTGCCCCCTGCGTACTATGGCTGCGGTCCACTGCCCATGATGGCTGTCCTGGACAGGCTGGCTGGCCAGCGCAGAGCTCCCTTCCAGGCAGCGGTGGAGCAATGGATGGCCTGCGGCATTGGTGCCTGTGCCGGCTGTGCGGTTGCCATGAAAGACGGATCGTACATCAAGGCCTGCGTGGATGGACCCGTTGTGGACGGCCGACTGGTAAACTGGGAGGCATGACCATGGACCTGAGTATACGCCTGGCAGACCTGGTCATGCAGAACCCCGTAGGCGTGGCCAGCGGAACCTTCGGCTATGGTGAGGAATACTCAGCCTTGATGGATATACATGGCCTGGGGGCTCTGTATACCAAGGCAGTTACTCCGGAACCACGGATCGGCAACCCCGCACCTCGCCTGGTCGATACGCCGGCAGGCATGCTCAACTCCATAGGCCTGGCGAATCCCGGTCTGGCAGCCTTCATACGCGAAAAGTTGCCAGCCCTGGCAGATGGCTCCTTGGCAGCTGGAGCTCCCGCAGCAAAGCGCTGTGCGGTAATCGTGAATGTGGCGGGCAGAACCGAGGAAGACTACCGCGCAGTCGTAGAAGCCCTGGAGGCCGAAAACGGCGTGGATGGCTACGAGATAAACGTGAGCTGTCCCAATGTTGCCCATGGCGGCATGGCCTTCGGTACCGACTGTACCCTGGTAGAGCGCCTTACCAAGGTCCTGCGCGATTGCACCCAGGATGGAGCACACAAGCGTCCGGGTGGCCAGCGTCGGCCTATCATAGTGAAGCTTTCACCCAATGTCACCGACATAACAACCACCGCACAGGCTGCCGAGGCGGGAGGCGCGGACGCGGTGTCGTGCATAAACACCCTGGTGGGCATGGTCATCGATGTCAAGCAGAAAAGACCGGTCCTGGCCATGAAGACCGGCGGGTTGT
>MIBM01000274.1:0-2429 GCA_001830645.1 Spirochaetes bacterium RIFOXYC1_FULL_54_7 | reverse complement strand
TACCAATGCAGATGATGCCCTGCAGTATCTGCTGGCAGGTGCATCCGCCATACAGGTGGGTACCGCGCTTTTCAACCGTCCCGAGACCCCGGCTGAAGTGCTGGCCGGTATCGCCGCCTTCATGGAGCGTGAAAGACTTGAAACAGTCAGCGATATCAGCCGACTGTTACACTGAGCCATCACGCTTCCTTGACAGCTGAATATTCCGTAGCCACCGCGCAAGCTTGACCCTGAGTACCTGATCAGGCTATATGCCTACGGCTTCCAGCGGGATGCAGGCAAAGTTTGATTGCGCCGATGGTCCCGCGCTTTCCACATCAGGAGTAGCCCACACAATGGAATAAAAACTCGCAAACCCTGGCCCGCTGGGTCTGGCCGCCTTCGGCATGACAACGGTCCTGCTCAACCTGCACAATGCCGGTTTCTTCCCCGTCAGGTCAATGATCATGGCCATGGGCATCTTCTATGGCGGCATTTCACAAGTCATCGCAGGGGTGATTGAGTACAAGAAAGGCAACACCTTCGGAACCCTGGCCTTTACCTCCTATGGTTTCTTCTGGACAGCCCTGGTGGCTACCTGGATGCTGCCGAGATTCGGCCTTGCAGAGGCTACTCCCACCGCATACATGAGCTGGTTCCTGATGATATGGGCAGTATTCTCCATCTTCATGACCATAGGGACCATCAAGTCAAGCAAGGTACTTACCTTTGGCTTCGTGACTCTGGACATCCTTTTCATACTTCCCGCGGTACGGGACTGGATGGGTTCCACTCTGATCGGCCACATTGCCGGCTGGGAAGGCATAGTCTGTGGTCTGGCAGCCATATACCTGGCCATGGCAGAGATGCTGGAAGAGAAGCTGGGACTGAGACTGCTGCCATTCTAGACCGTTTCTCAGGTTTCCTCCCAGGTTACCGGGCTGCTTTTGTTCAGGTTTCACTGGCTAGCAGCCGCTCCGAGGCCGGTAGCCCGGTTTTTTAACCCCGTTCTCACATATTCCTCATAAACCATTCAACAACACTCATTATCCTCTGCACATCGCGGCGGGACAGACCGGACCGCGACGCCTGGGTTCCAGAAGGATCAGGCGACGGGCCGGAAAGCCGGCTACAAAAACGGAGGATACCCGTATGAAGAAGACTCTCCTTATCGCCGCTCTCGTATTGCTCGCAGGCTCTGCCTTTGCCCAGGGCAAGTTCACCTGGATTTCGAAAACAAGCGATGATCCGGACAAGATGCTGCCCGGTGTCAATCCGGCTCTGGTAAACGGAACCATCGTGACCGCAGGCAGTTCAACCGTATTCCCTGTCTCCGAGGTCATTGCGACCATGTTCAAGGAAGACGGATTCACTGGCCAGGTAACCATCGACTCCATCGGATCCGGCGCCGGCTTCGAACGCTTCACAAAAACCGGAGAGACAGACATTTCCAATGCTTCGGTTCCCATCAAGCAGTCCCAGATCGATGCAGCCAAGGCCATAGGACGCACGCCCCTGGAGTTCCGCCTTGGCACCGATGCCCTTGCCGTAGTGGTAAGCAAGAGCAACACCTTTGCCAAGGACATGAGCAAGGCGGAACTGGCCCAGGCTTTTGGAACCGCAACCTACTGGTCAGACATCCGCACCAGCTGGCCCCGCAGGGAAATCAAGCGCTTCATTCCCGGTACCGATTCCGGAACCTTCTCCTACTTTGTTGAAGAAATTTTCGCCAAGAAGGCAGAGCCCCTGCTCAAAGCCAGCAACCTGCAACTGTCCGAAGACGACCATGTACTGGTCCGCGGCGTCGAAGGTGATCCCTACGCCATCAGCTTCTTCGGCTTCGCTTACTATCAGGAAAACGCTTCCAAGCTGAACATCCTTTCCATCAATGGTGTAGACGCCAATGCCAGGAATGTGGACAACTCCACCTATCCCCTGGCCAGGCCCATCTTCATCTACAGCGATGCCAAGATCATGAACGACAAGCCCCAGGTCGCTGCCTTCATAGCCTACTACCTTACCTACGTAGGAGAAGCCCTCAAGGATGTCGGTTACTTCCCCGCTCCTGCAGCAGACCTGAAGAAGGCCAAGCAGAACTGGCTTGATGCCGTAAAGGGCCGTTACTGAAAAACCTTGCCGGGTCCGCTTGTCTGAACAAGATCTGCGGATTCTGGATAGATCACTGTGACTCAGACACCGGGATGAAGATCCCGGTGTCTGGGATTATCAGGGGACATGAAAGCGAATACGATGAAAACCGAATCACCTGCCTTGTTTCCAGAGGAGGCGCGAGGTGTATTGTCTCTGGGACACCGCAGGCGGCCTGGGGAGACTTTGATACAAGCCTTCCTCTTTTTCTGCGCTGTCGTCTCCATCCTGACAACCCTTGGAATAATAGTCGTGCTTGGCAGAGAATCTCTTGGCTTCTTCAGGGAAGTAAGCCTGTGGGA
>MIBM01000273.1 GCA_001830645.1 Spirochaetes bacterium RIFOXYC1_FULL_54_7 | reverse complement strand
TTGCCGTTGGCACCATTGTTGATGGAGCTCTGGAACTGTATACCAACCAGGTCATCGGGCTTGCGCTTTGGCTCCAGCATGAAGCGTATGTCCTCGGGGACATCCCTGCCCTCTTCGTCCTTGTCAAAACGCAGGTAGGGGGTAAGCACCTGGTCGGCTGGCCGGCTGGCATTGAGCAGGGTCATGAAACCGGAGATCTTGAGATCCAAATCCGCGGGAACAAAGATTGAAACCTTGCCAAAAAAGAAGGCAGGAACAGAAAACAAGGCGAAGTTGAATGCAGCCATGGAAACAGCCAACGAGACGGGTGCCAGCAGAAAGACAAGGAAGACCAGACCAAAGGCTCCAATTATCCTCAAGGCTTTTCTTCCTACAATAACCGCCCGAATTTTCTTGGATGCCTTGAGATTGTCCGCAATTCTGGTTATTTCCGAATCAGAGACAGCCCGCCACTCTTCGAGACCCTGGTCCTTGGGTTTGTTGGTGGTAGGTTTGATACCCAGCAACAGCCATCCGGCAAGTATGGGCAGCAACCCCGGCAGGAAGCCGAACTGCAACTGGACAAGGATAGACGCGGCATAGCAGCAGGCGGCTATGGTCAACCTCGATGAAACACCCAGCTTGAAACGCTTGAACTGTATTTCCATCATAGTCCTCCTGGAATTGCTGACTGCGGTCGCGGACGGGACAGGCCTTCTATTTCGGCACAACCTACGGCCTTCCAGTACAGAGGGCAGGCCGCCTGGCAGGCTGTAAAGGATGCACAGGCCTTGCAGGCCGCCGGCGCATAGTCCTTGTCCTTGAAGTACCTGGCCTTCTCCGAAAACCAGAGGGTGCTGAAGCCGTCACGCAGGATATTGCCTATGGGCCCGGGCCAGGATGAACAGGGGAGTATGTCTCCGGAAGGCGAAACCGAAAGCAAGCCGTCACAGGCAGCACAGTTCTTGTTGCCAAGCCCTCTGGCTATGGGGTTGTACAGGCACATCGGTGTCGGGGAATACCAGAAGAAATCCACCCCGGCCAGTCTGGCCCTCCGGCGTGCTTCATCTACAAAGGCACCTGTTTCCGAGTACGGAAAGAACAAGTCAGAGGCGTTCTCCCCGGACCCTACGGGTATGAACAGATTCATGGACATGCGTCGTACCCCGAGGCTGGCCACAAAGTCAGGAAGGTCAAGGAGGGCCTCCCGGTTGGCCGCAGTCAGGGTTGAATTGGTCTGTACCGAAAGGCCTTCCGCCAGCATGGCCTTGATA
>MIBM01000272.1:8850-10039 GCA_001830645.1 Spirochaetes bacterium RIFOXYC1_FULL_54_7 | reverse complement strand
CGGAGAAGATATCGCCAATGCAGACAAAATCAAGCAAGCAAAAACCCGTTGCATGCAATCTCCTTACAAAAGGCGTGAAATACATGATAGAATGTATCGTTTTTCAGGCGTAACCTGCACTACCGAATGGATGCCGCATCATGCTCTACTACGATTCCAATGACGAAGCCGGAAACTCATGGAGCATGACTCCCGAAATAGACCGGCTTGCCCTGTCCCGAACCCTTTTGTCCATCACCAGGGACGGCGTGTTCTTCATGGACAGCTACTTCAGGATACGATACGCAAATCCCGTTTTTGTAAAAGCGGTGAATATCGACCGATCGGAACAATGGGTCTGTGCCGACCCTTCTCGGCAGGATACCGCCGCAGGCATCGAAGCCGGAAAAAGCGATGGCTCTCATCCCGGACTTCATGAAGTATACGCCGACACCCGGAACAGGGCCAACCTTGCCAACGCCCAGGTAGCCCTTGCCGCTGCTGGCTTCTGGAACGGTGACCTGGTAAGGGTCAGGTCCAATGGCGAACTCCGGGTGGATGAAGTGACCATAGCCCTTGCCAGACAAGCCAGCGGCACCCTGATCAACGCCACCGAAACAGCCCTGCGGTATGTAGGCGTAGCCCGTGACGCCAGCGATGAACGGGCAGCCCACGAACGCCTTGCCTGGACCCGCAACCACGACGAACTTACCGGCCTGCCCAACCGTGCCTTGTTTACCCTGGCCACCGACCAGGTCATAGCCAGGACAGGTGAAGGCAGCCTTGCACTCATCGTGGCCGATCTTGACGATTTCAAGCAATACAATACCAGCCGTTCCCATGAACTGGGCGACCGCCTTCTGCAGGAAACTGCCAGGCGAATAGCAGCCACCGTACGGGCAGGAGACATGAGCGCCCGCACCGCAGGAGACGAGTTCAGCGTCCTCATGCCCATCCGGGCCGCCGACGAGGCCAGGGAGGCCGCACAGCGCGTAGCCTCGGCCTTCAGCCAGCCCATAGCGGTAGACGGCGAATCCTTTGCCCTGAAGGCCAGCATAGGCGTTGCCGTCTGGCCCGCCGACGGCAACGATGCCTCGTCCCTGCTGGCGGCGGCTGACCTGGCCATGCAGGCCTGCAAGGAACGTGGCCGTGACGGCATCATGCTGTACGAAGAGGGTCTGACCCTGGACCGCATAGGCAGACGTGCCAT
>MIBM01000272.1:8261-8798 GCA_001830645.1 Spirochaetes bacterium RIFOXYC1_FULL_54_7 | reverse complement strand
CAGCCTGTAGTCAGGGTGGACTCAGGGGCTGTGGAAAGCGTGGAAGCCCTGGTGCGCTGGTGCGACCCCGAACGCGGGGACATAGCACCTGATCGCTTCATACCCCTGGCTGAAGAAACAGGCCTCATCATGCGCCTGGGCGAACAAGTAATGCTGTCAGCCTGCCAGCAAGGCCTGCATTGGGCCTGCCCCACCGGTCCCAGCATCAAGATTGCTGTCAATGTGTCTCCTATACAACTCGAACACCCCGGCTTCACAGACTTCATAGCCCGCACCCTGGAGCACACAGCCCTGCCACCCGAACGCCTGGTCATAGAGATCACCGAGAGTACCCTGCTTGAACATATGGAAGATGCCGCAGCCAGCCTGACCAGGCTCAAGCTTCTGGGAGTATCAATATCTGTTGACGATTTTGGTACAGGCTACTCGTCCCTGGCCTACCTCAAGAACCTGCCCCTGGACATACTCAAGATAGACCGGGAGTTCATAAAGGATCTGGAAGGCTCGGAGGCGGGCCGCGACATAGTGGCAGGTATC
>MIBM01000272.1:6473-8249 GCA_001830645.1 Spirochaetes bacterium RIFOXYC1_FULL_54_7 | reverse complement strand
GAAACCGCCGGCCAGTTCGGCATACTGAAGGATCTGCAGTGCGACCACGCCCAGGGCTTCCTCTTCAGCCGCGCCATAAGCCCCCAGGAAATAGAAAGCCGCTACCTGACCCTCTCCGGTGGTTCCCGGTTCAGAGCGGGCTAGACCAGCTGGGCAGGCTGGAACCTTCCAGTCCTGGACAAAGTGCTATATACTTTACTCATGCACTCCAAAGTCCGGTTTTCGGAAACTGAACTCGATTTCCTCAAGGAGATAGCGGAACGCTCGGCAAGGGACAACGCACGTGAGGCAGAGCAGATCCAGGGCCGGCTGGCTGTTGCCAGGGAGGAAGCCCTTTGCCTGGCTCGATTGCTGTCCGGACTGCAAGACCTCAGCCTGGTCATTCATTTTGGCTCGTCTGCCAACGGGCGCAGCTTCAGGCTGGATTCCGACATCGATCTAGCCATACGAGGCGGGGATATCCTGGAAGCCATGAAAGTCGTCGAAACTTCTGTCTTTCATGTCGATGTAATTGATATTGATATGGTACCCGAGCCACTGAAGACAGCCATACTGACTGATGGAGTAGTGCTGTATGAGAACACCTGACGATTACAAAAGGCTGTCCACGGAGTTATCCCTGGATTTCGAGCTGCTGGACAAGCTCGCAGGAAAGCATGCCAAGGCTGTTGTCAGGGCCAAGTTGTCGCCTGAGGACGATCTGGGGTGGGCGGCCGTAGGCTACACTATACACAACATCTACTGCCTCTTTGAAAACTACTTCCTGAGGATAGCCAAGTTCTTCGAGAACGGCCTGGACCCTTCATCATGGCATGCAGAGCTTGTGGGCAGGATGTGCATCGAAGTATCCGGACTGAGGCCACGCCTCTTTGATCCAGCCTTTGCCCAGCGGATTGATACCCTCCGGCGCTTCAGACATGCATTCAGGAACATGTACCAGGGTGAACTGGACCCGAGGCGTCTGGGAATACTAAACGATGATCTACCGGGCATCCTGGAAGACTTCAAGGTCTGGCATGAAAAGTTCACTGTGGCTCTTTCATATATTGCAGCCAGTCTGGAAAACCCGGCCGATTGACGACACGAGTCAACGTCACCAGTCAAATCCACCAGGAAACCAGCAGAAAAGCTGGCCCGGAGTCATTATACTTGCGGCCATGGAACGCGACAAAAATCTGAGAAGACGCACCGGTGTGGCAGTCAGACCCATGACCATAGACGACCTGGCTCCGGTATTCCACCTGGGCGAACAGCTGTTCACCGCCCAGACCTTTCCAACCCTCTACCGCACCTGGGATGAGTATGAAGTGCTGTCCTTTTTCCAGGACGACCCCGACTTCTGCTTTGTGGCGGAGGACGAGGACGGGGAAGGCCCGATCCTCGGCTTTGTGATGGGTACCACCATCCACAAGCGGCGGTCATCCTGGAGCTACGGCTACCTGGTCTGGCTGGGCATTGCCAAAGGCGCCCACGGCCAGGGAGTAGCCACCAAGCTGTTCAACACCTTCAAGGACTGCATGGAAGAAGAAGGCGTCCGGATGCTCATCATCGACACAGAGGCCGACAACGACCCTGCGTTGAGCTTCTTCCGCAAGCAGGGCTTCGGCTCCGACCGGGAACATATCTACCTATCCATGAAAATGGATCCAGCCAAGCGTACCAAACGCGAAAGCGGCCGCAGACAGTGAATCCCTCTTGGCTTCAGCCCTTGTATCCATGGTTGAACAGGGTGGCGGCAACCTGCCGGTTGCCCTGGCCGCTTGGAAGAAGCCCACC
>MIBM01000272.1:0-6444 GCA_001830645.1 Spirochaetes bacterium RIFOXYC1_FULL_54_7 | reverse complement strand
GGAAGCAAGTCTGCGACGCTTCGGGACTATACGATCCCATGGTGACGGGCAACGGGAAACCAGGAGGAAGAGTGGTCGGAACCATCTGGCGTAGCATTGTCTAAGGTCACCGCCCCCGCAAGGATCGAAAACCGCAAACTTGGCTACAGGAACTGGTGGATGGCTTTGGCGTAGTCCCGAAATACTGAAAGTTCACTCAGAAAGCCATACAGGCGTGCATTATCAATTGCTACATATTCATGAATCAGAAGGTTACGTAGTCCAACAATCCGGATCAAGGTTCCCGCGAGTTCAGGCGGTAGATACTTGAACTCCTGCAGCAGCCGGAGGCAGTCTTCATAATTTCGGGGTGAGCCAAGGTTGTTCTTGTTGCACAGACCGCATGCGGTATCAATGACAATCTGGATCGACTCTATAAGGCCATAACGAACAGCCCATTCCAGAAGATTTGAAGACGATAAATCATCCGGCTTGTAATCCCGTTCAATGGCCTCAAGCCGGTTTACATTCGATTCAAGCTGTGCAAGGCGCTCAAGCATGGATGGCCCTCCCGAAATTTCCTGACTCAAGGCGGCTATCAAGTCCCAGCTGCTGCCTGTTCAGGAACTCTTCAAGATCAAAATACTGCAGGCAGGCACGGTTCCTGAAAGCCAGCCAGGCTCCCGGTTCATTTTCTGCCAGCAAACAGGCCTCGCTGGCTATATTGAATGCAAGCAACGGATTGGCAGCAGGCAGACCATCCAGTTCAACAAGGTCAATCTTCTTCCCTGTCAGGCTGCCCAAGGCGTCAATAATGCCGCCAAGCTCCAGGAGGTCGGTGGGGCTGTGGTCAAAACCAACATCAACATCGCTGCTGTCATTGGCAGCTCCCCTGGCATTGGATCCGAAGAGTACTGCCAGGCGTACACCTTTCAGGGTGGAGAAATAATTTTCAAGGCCAGCAATCAAGTCTGGAGTTTCCATGGGTCAAGAATACAACGTGGGAAGGGAAGGGACAAGCTTCTCTGGCGTAACCCATATGTGGATCACAGGATGCAGGCGAGTGACAAGCGGAGTATCTCACAGGTTCGATGTACTTTTAATCTATTAACATTTCCTTCAATACTGCTTTGACTTTTACTATATGGGTTCCTTCTATTTTGCCAAGCTTTTTTATCATTCGAACTCGATCAATAGTACGGATTTGGTCCAAGACAATCCATCCATGTTTTCCACCGAAACTCAATTCAACTCTTGTTGGGAAATTATGTGATTTTATTGTCACATGAGCAATTATAATCGTACTGATATTATGATTCATCTCAAGGGCAAGGTCCATAACATCGAAGAAGTCCCAAACGCGCTCGAACTGATTGGGGGGTCAGAGCCCGCAAAGGCAATTTTGGAGATCGTACGAACAAGAATCAGGTCAGAATTAGGCAAATTGATAAACTGTTTGAGTGAAAAGGATAGACAAGAACTCGAAACAGCCATTGCCCAGTTTAGAGGCTATGGTGCACATGAGATCTTCCTGTTTGGCTCAATGGCCCGGGGCAGCATGGATGAGGCGAATCCCTTTACTGTTCACGTACCTGCCAAGGAAGAGTTTCAACCAACAGCGGTTCTTTCGTAAATGCCGGAGGAAGGATTCCCGATTCATGCAGTGACAGTAGAGCGAATAACATTCTCGGGAAGTCCACGTTGATAGTCGTCCCGTAGATCACTCAGGACCAGTTCTATGGCTGCAGCCAGATCCTTCTTGCATTCCTCAATGGTGTTTCCCTGCCCATTCGCCCCAGGCACTTCAGGCGAATAGCCAAAATACAGATCCCCATCACGCTCGATAATTGCAGAATAGGTGTTCATGGCCAAGCCTCTTTAGAGAAAATACCATTGCCGGGTTGGACCATCAAGTTGACAGTAAATCTTCTACACCACCCTCTTCATGGACGCCACCACACTGGTCCAGAAGCCGGGAGAGGGATTGTCCGTGAGGCTATTGAACTCATCAGGGGTGTAGACCAGCAGGTCCATCTCCAGGGCAAGGTCCATCACATCGAAGAAGTCCCTGGCGCGCTCCAGGAAGGACTTTTCAGTCTGTACAACAAGGAGCAGGTCCACATCGGAATCCCGGCCAAAGTTTTTTGAGCCCCAGGAACCGAACAGCCAGGCCTCTTTGACCCTGCCCCGCAGTTTCTCGCGCAGGGCAAGCTCGAACTGTTCGGGGGTCAGACCCCGCAAGGGCTCACGGGTATTCCAGACCAGGATGCCCGATGCATCAGCCATCATCCAGCTCCGCCCGGGCCCTGAGAAGGAACAACTCTGCAAGCCTGAGGGCCTCTTCAGCCTGGCTTTTTACGAACATCTCGCAGGGTACCCCGCCAGGCAAGGCGTCCGGATATCGGGTGGTCATATAGTATTGATCCAGGATCCTGGATGCGTCAGCCAGTTCACCATTTATACCTAATGACTCCGCTATTTCGAAGGTCGAGTGGCTACGAACCTGGGTGACTCCCATTGAAAAGGCTATGGCTTTCAGAGCCTTTTCGGAGGTCTGCTGACATAGGAAACAGACCAGAGCCCAGTTGCCTGATCCGAAAGCATCTTTTGCCCATTTATTTTCACCTTGGGCTTGCTTGAGCCAGAGACTGGATCTGTTGTCCATCACAGGACCTCCATGGAAGCTGATCGGACTTCCAATACCATGATACATGCTAGGGTTGGAAGGGGCAAGATTATTCTGATCTGGACTCTACCTTCTGATAAGTAGTTTTCAGCCTGGCTTCCCGGCTTTTATCACTGTACCCGGATTCGGTGAGAACGAGTATATCGTGGGAAGAGAAGGGATAAGCTTCATCAGGAGCATGCCTATACCACCCTCTTCATGGACGCCACCACGCTGGTCCAGATGCCGGGAGAGGGATTGTCCGTGAGGCTCTTGAACTCCTCGGGGGTGTAGCCCAGCAGGTCCATCTCCAGGGCAAGGTTCCATAACATCGAATAAGACCCGGGCGAGCTCAAAATGATTGGGGGTCAGATCCCGCAAAGGCAATTTCAGAAGATTGCACGAACAAGAATCAGCTCAGAATTGCAGATTTGATGAGGATATAAGCTGTGTGAGCCTTTTCAAGTCGTCTCGCATCAACAAGATCACCATGGGGATATCGAAAGTCGGTATACATCGACTGAAGCTCAATGATCGCATCGCTTATCTCCGGGAGTTTTGGTGCTACTTCGCGTAATATTCCATAAAGCCTCTGAAGGTCGTGGATAAATGGAAACTTTGTGCTGTTTAATAGAATTGCGCCCTTCAACAGCTTTTCCGCAGCTTGATGATAATGATATGCTGTAATTTCTCTAGGGCCAACTTCCCTGCGGAGTATTTCAGCACTTTCTTCATCACGTGAAGCAAGTTCGAACCAATACTTCGGGTCGCTGTCACTAAGCGGCATAGAGTATTCTCCCATCCCGTTCGATTTCAGCGAAAAACAGCCATCCCTCCTGACTCTTTTCATGGTACCCGGATTCGGTTAGAACGAGTATATCGTAGGACACATGTGGATCTATCAGGCGACGACGGATCTGACGGTCAATCTCCTCTGTGCAGGTGCCATCAGGCATAATGACCAAGAGATCGAAATCACTATCGGGGTTCGATTCACCTCTGGCCCTGCTTCCGAATAATACAATACGTCTGGGCTGAGCAGTTTCAAGGATCACCTTGGCCACACGATCCAGTAATTCCTTCTCATTCATGCAGCAATGATAGTCCAAACAATAAAGTATGTCAAAATACTGAAGGTCAGAGGTTCTTCAACTTGGTCAGTACCTACAGACTGACCAAGTTGCCTTCAAGGGATGATGGATAGGGACAAGCCTGATCGTGGGCAGGCTACACTACCCTCTTCATGGACGCCACCACGCTGGTCCAGAAACCAGTCCAGAGCTCTGTCCCCAAGTCCGCCATCCATGGTAAAAACATGCTTGCCATGTACAGGGGACAGATCCAGGAAACAGCACCAAGCCTCTTCACCGCAGGAGATGAGGGATATCCAGCTGAGGGGCTACCCCAGACCGGCAGGCCGCCCAAGGAGGCAGCATTCCAGAGGCGTTTCGGGCTGGCCCTGCTCGCGTCGACGGCTTTGCATGTACTGCTGGTACTCCTTGTACCCAGCCTACCCTACAGTACGGTGGCCCCCCCGATAGCGGATCCGGACATGCTGACCGTGAGCCTGACAAGCCTTGCGGCTCTTCCCATCCAGCCCATGGTAGGTACTGATCGCCCCAAGGAAGCCGGACAAGCTACCGTACCGACGGTTCCGGAAGACCTGCAGCCACCAGCGGTACAAGCACAACCACAGCCCGACCAGGTTCCCATCCAACAACAAGCCCCTGAAGCAGCACTGACCATACAAGCCGAGCCGGCCACACCCATCGTAGCAACCACACAGACCGAACTGGCTCCGGTCATCCTGGACAGCCAGGAGGCGATGTTTGCTCCGGGGACCCAGGTACCAGAGGCACCTTTGCCCGATGCCGCGCAGATAGGTGAGGAGTTCAAGCTTTCTTTCATGAGTCTGCTTGCCTACCCGGAGCCGGCCCGGCGCAGGGGTGTGCAGGGAACGGTGGGTCTCAGGATACTGATGGATAAGGATGGCCGGATCCTCGACGCCCAGATAAGCCAGACTTCCGGCAGCAGCGTCCTGGACAGGGCGGCGGTGAGCACCGCGCTGGCCACGCCCGGACCCCATGCGGGGCCCGGGCGCAGGCTTGAACTGTCGATACGGATCAGCTTCGAGGCCGGGCGGGTCCTGGTCCGGCCTTGAAAACCACCGGATCAGACGCAGGCGCAAGCCTTACTTGATCAGGCGCAGCGAAGCGGTGACGGAGAGGCCGGGCATGGGGTAACCGGCGTTTTCTACATAGGCTTCATCCAGCAGATTGTCGATGCTTATGCCCAGGAAGGTTCCAGGCAGGGCTTCTGCCTCCGCAGACAGGCCGATGAGCAGGAGATCGGGAAGTTCATAGTTGCCGCTGAAACTGGAGGCCAGCAGGCCCATCCGGTAGGATGCGTCGACCGAGGCCCTGACTTTGCCGATCCGTGCTCCGGCCTCCACGCTGAGCGTATGAAGGGGAACGTAGGCCAGGCGGTCGGCGTCGGCGAAGTCCGAACCGTCCGACAGGTTCTTGGCCAAGGTGTAGGAATAGGACAGGGAAGAAAAGCCCGGGCCAATGGCTAGCGAGGCAGCAAGATCAGCCCCAAGGTAGGCGGCTTTGTCGATATTGGTGGGCGTCCAGACAAAGGAGCCATTGTCAGCCCAGTTGATCATGCTGTCCACATAGCGGAAGTACGGATAGGCGCTCAGGGCCAACTCGACCCCTCCCAATACTGGATTGAAGTCAGCACCAAGTTCAGCGCTCCAGCCCCGCTCCGCCTCCAGATCCGGGTTGCCCTGGGTGTAGGCGTCGGCAGGCCAGTACAGGTCGTTGAAGGATGGAGCCTTGTAGGCGCTGGCTGCGTTGACACTCAGCTTGAGGCCGCCGGTGCTCCAGGCTGCTCCAAGACCGTAACTAAGCCCGGCGGAAAAGTCGCTGTACGCATCGTAGCGCAGGCTTGGCGCAAGGGTGAACTCCCCAAAAGCAAATTCCGGAACCAGATACACCCCGGCGAAGAAGCGCTGCCTGTCGCCTATCATCGTGCTGGATGCTGTATTTACAGAACCAGAAAGGCCTGTACGCACTATGGCCGGGCCAACCAGAAGTTCGGACCGCAGGTTGGCTTCCATGCCCAGCGAGTCATGGGCGGCGTCGGTGCCGTCCGGCCATTCATCGGGGTCCACAAAATGCAGGCGCGCCCAGGTACCACTCAAGTCGCCGGACAGGGAGACCGCTCCGTCCGCAAGAGCGTCCGTGCCCCAGGACGCGGCCACCCTGGCCTCCTGCTCGCTCTGGCTGGCGTTCAGAGTAGGCGATGCCTGCCTTCCGGGCACACCTTTTTCAACGGTGCGGCCAAATACGCTGGCCTTGCCGATTCCACCGAACAAGGCCCCAACTGCTCCCAGATCGATGTAGCCGCCCAGCAGTCCGGCATTCCGGACCAGCTGATAATCGGAATTACCGGTTGAGCCGGCAGCCACCGGCAGGGTGTCCGCAGCCCTGTCCAGACCGGCCGATGTGCTCAAAGTGACGGCCCCCAGGCCGGTCTTGAGTCCAGCCGACAGTGACTGGGCAGCCAGCAAGGCCTCCTGGCCCTCGGGATGGGCCAGCGGATACGCGGTGGTCGATACATCGAAATGGAAACCCGACTCACCTGTCCTGGCGGTGCTTACATACACCACGCCGGCAATGGCATCGGAACCATACAGGGCGGAGGCGCCACTGCGCAGCAGTTCCACGCGGTCGACTCCGGCCAAGGGTATTGCGGAAAGGTCCACCGAACCCGTGCGCGCATCATTGAGCCTCACG
>MIBM01000271.1:7175-11185 GCA_001830645.1 Spirochaetes bacterium RIFOXYC1_FULL_54_7 | reverse complement strand
ATGAACCAGCCGAAGGTCTTGCCGGCTTTCTTGCCGATAAGATCCTGGGCCACGAACTGCATGGACCGTCCGTCATAACGGACAGAGGCAGCGAGGGCAAGATAGTCATGGATTGCACCAAGGAATACATTGCCGAACCAGATCCACAAGAGGCCTGGCAACCAGCCCCAGGCTACTGCCATGGCGGGACCGGTGATAGGACCAGCACCAGCAATGGAGGCAAAATGATGGCCGAACAGCACATACTTGCTGGTGGGCACATAGTCTACACCATCACTCAGACGAGTTGACGGAGCCGCTGCTGCTTTCCCGCTCTGCAAGATCTTGTCACGGATGGTCTTGCCGAGGGTGAAGTAGAAAACCAGATACAGGGCGATCGCGAAAAGCACTATCAGTGTTGTCATTGCGCTTTCCTCCTTACGTGGATGGGTTTGGATGTAGTCTAAGACCTGGTCAGGATAAAACCGGATCGGTAGCTTGTCAACAGTTTTAATAGTAAAAATAGAATAGGCTCATTACATGACTTATTTACAAATGTATCATCGTCCACTCTTCATACGTTCTATTTCATCACGGAGTATGGCCGCTTCCTCGAACTCAAGGTTCTTGGCCTTCTCCAGCATCTCGCGTTCAAGGCGTCGGATCAAGGCTGCCTTCTGCTCGGGTACTAGTAGATTATACGCGGCCTTGATGGTCTCCAGCTCTGTGCCGACTATGGCTATCTTCTCTTCCTTGTGTCTGGTAAGGATATCGTGGATGGCCTTTTTTACGGTTATAGGGGTTATGCCATGTGCGGTGTTGTAAGCCACCTGAACCGCCCTGCGCCGGTCCGTCTCGTCTATTGCCATACGCATGGCATCCGATACACGATCTGCATACATGACTACCACGCCAGCGGCATTGCGGGCAGCACGGCCGATGATCTGGATCAGGCTGGTCGCGGAGCGCAGGAAGCCGATCTTGTCGGCATCCAGGATGGCTATGTATGAAACCTCCGGAAGGTCTATGCCTTCCCGCAGCAGGTTTATACCGACGAGTACATCGTATTCACCCAGGCGCAGCTGTTTGAGTATCTCCACGCGCTCGATGGTCTCCACCTCGCTGTGGATATAACGCACCTTGAGGGCAAGGGTCGACAGATATTCGGATAATTCCTCGGCCATGCGCTTGGTGAGGGTCAGAATCAGGCTGCGTTCACCGGCGGCCACCCGCTTGCGAACCTCGGTGTAGATGTCCTCCATCTGGCCTTCACTTGACCTCAGGATGATCTGGGGGTCAACCAGGCCAGTCGGTCTGATAAGCTGTTCGACCACCCTGACTGACCTATCCACCTCGAGTTCCCTGGGCGTCGCCGAAACATAGACAACCCGGTGTGCCAGTGCATCGAATTCCTCGAATTTAAGAGGCCGGTTGTCCATGGCGGACGGTAGCCGGAAACCATAGTCAACCAGGGTTTGCTTGCGGGAGCGGTCGCCCGCGTACATGGCTCCGATCTGGGGCAGGGACACATGGGACTCATCGATAAAAGTGAGGAAGTCATCGGGGAAATAATCAAGCAGTACCGATGGACGCTGGCCACGCACCCTGCCGGACAGGGGGCCAGAATAATTTTCTATGCCCGGGCAGTAGCCCATCTCCTGCAGCAGTTCTATGTCATATTCGACCCTGGTCTTCAGGCGCTGGGCCTCCACCAGTTTCCTGGCATTCATAAGCTGTTTGTACCTGGCGTCCAACTCCTCGCGTATGCCTGCCAAAGCCTTCTGCACCATGGTCTCCGGCATGACGAACTGCTTGGCCGGGTAGATCACAGCTGCATCCAACTCCTCGAGGATCTGCCCTGAAACCGGATCGAAACGTCGGATCCTTTCAATCCGGTCAAAGTCCAGTTCCACACGATAGGCCTCCTTAGCGTAGGCTGGATATACCTCTATCACGTCACCACGCACCCTGAAGCGCCCGCGTTCCAGGACCGCGTCATTGCGCTCGTACTGCAGGCTGATCAGTTCCCGCTTGATCCGTTCGGGATCAGCATCCTCTCCCAGTGCAAGCTCCACCTTCATCTCGCGGTAGACTTCCGGAGTGGCCAGACCGTAAATACACGACACAGTGGCCACGATGATGACATCCCGGCGTTCCATAAGGCTTCTGGTTGCGGACAGCCTCAAACGCTCTATTTCGAGGTTTATGTCCGCATCTTTTTCTATATAGAGGTCTCTGGTCGGCACGTAAGCCTCAGGCTGGTAATAATCATAGTAGGAGACAAAATACTCGACCGCATTGTCCGGGAAAAAATCCTTGAACTCCCGGAACAGCTGGGCAGAAAGAGTCTTGTTATGACTTATGATGAGAGTTGGTTTCTGGACGACCTCGATGACTTTGGCCATGGTGAAGGTCTTTCCCGAACCAGTTACCCCTTTGAGGGTCTGATAACGGTCGCCGGCCAGTATGCCATCTGCAAGAGCCTGTATGGCTTGGGGTTGGTCCCCGGCAGCATCAAAAGGGGCGACCACCTTGAATTGTTTCATCTTTCCTCCGCCTCGCATTACGGCGATTATAACCTTTTAGCGGCAGCAGAGGAAAGAGAAGAAAGGGTTTCAACAATCAGGCGTACACCAATCTGGACATCTTCCAGAGGGGGAGAACCGAAACTGACTCTGAGATGCCGATCCTCCCCGCCGGCAGGTTCACCGCCCTGCCTGAAGTCAGCTTCGGGCAGAACAGCACAGCCGTTCTGGAGGCAGGCCGCAGCCACTTCCCGGCCAATGAAATGATCCGGCAGTTCCAGCCAGGCGTTTATACCACCTTCAGGTCTTTCCCATGACAGGTTATCCAGATCACTTGAGACCAGACCGGAGGCAAATGCGTCCCTGGCCTGGTGATATCGTGCACGAGTCTGCACCAGATGGGAATCAAAGCTACCGGAGGTGATGAAACGCTCGAGAACCCGCTGCATCAAGCCATTGGATGATAGATCCACAGAACGCTTGGATGCCTCCAGTCGCTCCCTGAAGAGAGAAGGAGATACCAGGCAGGCAATGCGAAGGCCAGGCATGAGAATCTTGGAAAAACTCTTGACGTACAGAACCACCCCGGCTTTGTCATAGGCAAGAACCGGTGCACTTCTTGTCCCGGAATACGAAAGATCCGAGAAAAGGTCGTCTTCGATTATATAAAAACCGTATCTGGCAGCCAGGGATGCCAGTCGGGCCCTGCAGTCTTCGGTGTACTGCATGCATGTGGGATTCTGGAAGTCTGGATTGATATATACAAGCCGGAGTGGTTTCGAGGAAGCCAGTTTTTCAAGGGCTTCCAGATCAGGCCCTTCAGGCCCAAGCTCCAGAGGTGCTACCCTGGCCCCCGCAGCCAGAAAAACATTTCGTGCCCCAGGATAGCCCGGTGACTCTACGGCGGCTACATCGCCAGGGCGGAGCAGGATGCGGGCAGCCAGATCAAGACCTTGTTGGGCCCCGGATACAACATGTACATCATCCGGTCCAGGCCGGCTGGCAGTTGGCAGGAATGACAACATCTGCACCAGGGCTTCACGCAAGGGGAGATAACCGGCAGCCTGCTGGTAATCAAAAGCCTGTCCCCCATCCATGTCCACGGCCTCAACCAGGAAGCGCTTTACCTGCTCCAGGGGATACAGGTCCCGGGGAGGCGCATTGGCTGCCATGTCCACAAACGATCCGGCCCCGACAGGCTCCCGGGAAAAGCCAGGGACGGCAGCCAGAGAGGAACTCAGCATTGAAGGGGCAACCAGAGCGGTTTCGGCCACGAAGGCACCGGATCCGTGCCTGGACTGCAACAAGCCCTCGGAAGTAAGTATCCGGTAGGCGGCGACAACAGTGGCCGGATTTACCCCAAGTTCATCTGACAGCTTACGGACCGATGGCAGACGGTCTCCGGGCCTCAGACTACCATCCAGGATGCCCGCGCGTATGGCCGATGCAGCCTGGACATACAAAGGGGCATCATCGTCCTTGAATATCCTGAAAGACAGGGCCATG
>MIBM01000271.1:4758-7129 GCA_001830645.1 Spirochaetes bacterium RIFOXYC1_FULL_54_7 | reverse complement strand
CTCACTGTGGATCCGCCTTGATCCCCTGAAATACTCGATGTCGACAGTATCACCAGGCTTGTTGTCTTCAAGGGCAGAATACATGTCCGCGATGCTGGACACTTCCATGCCATCCACAGAAACCAGTATGTCACCACCGACGTTGAACACCGACCGGTAGTAGCGTACGGGTTTGGTACCACCACGAATGCCTGCACGGTCGGCATTGGTTCCTTTTCTTACCACTGACACCAGAAGGCCTTCCTCTACCGGTGTCGGGTTCCCGCTCTCCTTCATGTATTCAACCAAGGCGGGAAACAACTGCACATACTCTGCCTCGACCCATCCCCGCTTTACCATGCCATGGGAGATGAGATCAGGGACTACCCGTTTGGCAGTGGCTATGGGTACCGCGAAACCTACACCAACCGAACCACCGGAAGGCGAATAGATCATGGTATTGATGCCTATGAGTTCACCTCTGGCATTGAGAAGGGGACCACCGGAATTCCCGGGGTTGATGGAAGCATCAGTCTGGATCATGTCGCGGATGATGGTTCTGGCGTCCTGCTGCACTGGCCTGCCCAGGCCGGATACAATGCCGCGGGTAAGGGTTCGTTCCAGGCCGAACGGGTTTCCTATGGCCAGGACTTTTTGCCCGACCCTCAGACTGGAGCTGTCACCAAAGGGTATGATGGTAAGTGCCATGCCCCGGGGTGGATCAAACTTCAGGACGGCCAAGTCGTTCTCAGGGTCGGAACCGATGACCTTGCCCTCGAAACGGGAACCATCGGCAAGGTTGATGAATACCTTGAAGGCATCCTTTATTACATGATGGTTGGTAAGGATGTATCCACGGGTGTCTATGATGGAGCCTGAACCAGACCCGCCCGTCTGAGGCACGGGTTCAAGGAACCAGTTGATGGCAACGGTCTCTGTGGTGATGTTGACAACACCGTTGTTGAGCCTCTCATAAACGTCGATGTTCTCCCGCTCGTCCTGGGTGAATCCAGCCAGACTGTCGACCAGGTAAAGGTTGGCATCAGGGTTAACGTCTGAAACTTGGGTTTGTGCGGTCCAGACACTGGACGGCCCGGTTGCTGCGGATTCAGTCTGGACTGCCTGCTGGTCTTTTTCGCCGTAGGTTACATTCAGTGGGAGAACGCCTGTACCTATCGCGAGGAGCACCCCGACCAGGACCGACGCCAACGCAATGATGGTTACCTGACTTCTGGAATACAATCGCATATGCCCTCCGGTCTGAAATGAATATACAAGTCCTGAAGCAAAGCGTCCATGTATGATGGAAAAAACTTGCATCAGCCCAGCCATCAAACGGATGGAATCCAAGTTCTAGATTGACCGTCGGGCAACTCGCATATAGTATGAGGGTAACATGAACATGAAAGACAGGCTGGCCAAGGCCTATGGCACTGCTTCCAGGCCGACCGAAGCAGCGGCTGCAAAAAAGGAAGCCCCCAAGGTTGATGCAGAAAACGGCCGCGCCAGAATGAGTATGCCTCCAGCTCCACAAGTGGTCAAACAAGCCTCAAAGGGTAAACAGCCAGGCGCCACGGGATCAAGGGAAGGGCTTATCAAGGCTGCCGAGGCGTCCGAACGATTCATCAAGACTGGTGTATCCGGTACAGAAAAGGCTGCAAAATTCCTTTTGCTTCTAGGACAGGAAGAAGCCGCAAAGGTCATACGGCACTTCAAACCAGCAGAAATAGAAAAAATCTCCCGTGAAATAGCCAAAATCGACCGCATTGAAACAACTGAAGCCAACCAGATACTTACCGAGTTTGGCTGGCTAGCCAAGACCCAAGGGGCGAACCTGGAAGGTGGTGCCGAAATAGCCGAGAGGATGCTGGCAGCGGCTTTTGGCTCGGAAAAAGCCAAAGAGGTCCTGCGGAAGGCAGTCCCCGAGAGCAATAGACCCTTTGTCTTCCTGAATGACTTCGATGCCAGGCAACTGATCGTCCTGCTCAAGGATGAATCGCCCCAGGTGATGGCCATGATACTGCCCCATCTGCAGCCAAAACTTGCCAGTTCCATCATCTCTGAACTGCCTAAAGATGCCCGGACAGACGTAGTGCGCCGCATAGCCAGACTTGACCGCATGGCACCGGATATCATCGAGCGGGTGGAAGCGGTACTCAGGGACAGGATTGCACGAATAGGCAGGCAGGAAAGCGGTGATCAAATCGATGGGGCTTCTGTCCTGGCAGGCATACTCAAGCATGTCGGTGGCGGTCTGGAGGACTCCATCCTCTCGGGCATAGAGGAAGACAACCCGGAACTCTCGCGGGATATCCGGGAGCGGCTCTTCACGGCCGACGATATCCACCGCGTTGGTGACAGGGATGTCCAGAAAGGCCTGCGGGACATGGGC
>MIBM01000271.1:1732-4739 GCA_001830645.1 Spirochaetes bacterium RIFOXYC1_FULL_54_7 | reverse complement strand
TTCAGGGACAAACTGCTTGCCAATGTGTCCCAGAGCAAGCGAACCATCATCCTTGAAGAATATGAGATCATGGGAACTGTACGCCGGGACGAGGTGGAAAAAGCCACACGCAGTTTCCTCGAGTATTTCAAGCGACGCTGGGAAGCCGGCGACCTGGTTCTGGAAGGCGACGAAGACCTGATCGATTGAATCCAGGCTTTCGGAACCGATTCAAGCCTTGGCGTATACGATCTTGCCTTCCGAAAACTCCTCTGCCCGTGCCAGTATGAAAAGCAGGTCCGACAGGCGGTTCACATAGCGACGGATGGGATCGGGCACATCGGCATCCCAGGCCAGGCTTACAATCCGGCGTTCGGCCCGCCTGCAAACCGTTCTTGCAACATCAAGCTTGGCTGACTGCAGGGTGGAACCAGGAATCACGAACCCTGTCAGGCCAAGGTCAGCCTCGTAGGCATTTACATATCCTGCAATCCGCTCCTCGTCCCCCGGAACTATGGGCTGCACATATTTGCCGGATCTGGTTGCCAGTGCACCTGCCAGGCGGAAAAGATCCCGCTGCACTTCTTCCACGATGCGCCTGCAGTCATCCCTCTTCAACCAGTGCTTGGCTTCACCAAGGACGGAATCCAGTTCATCAATGGTTCCATAGGCCTCAACCCGGAGATCATCCTTCCGGACCCTCTCACCGGACCACAGGTCTGTCAGCCCTTCATCACCGGTTTTGGTCATGATGCTCATATATTCTCCTGATTTGCTGTTGCTATGAATGATTACCTTGATTTTACAAATACATCGTGTAAAATGCTATGACCAATCATCGGTAATCCTTTGGAATGTAGCCATTTTTGGCAAAACAGGGAACAACAGGAAAAATGGCAGTAGTGACGACCGAAGAAGTAGACAAGTTAAACAAAGCTGCCTGGGATGGAGCCCTCGTCGCTCCGAAAACCGCCCTTGAGACTGCAAAGCAAGCCTTGGATGCCTCACTCGCCCTGGATTACCGGAAAGGTGCAGCTGACGCCCAGCTTAACATAGGATGGTGTGCCTATTATCTCGGTGATGTTTCGACGGCGTATCAAGGCTTGGTAGAAGCACTCTCCATATACTCAAGCCTGGGCAATGCAGAAGGCAGCTGCAAGGCCATGAATGCCCTTGGAGTCTACTATCAGGAAGTGTCCAGACTGGACAAGGCCATAGAATTCTATACAAAAAGCATGGAGACCGCCAGGAGCGCTGGCTTGTTGGAGCGCGAACTGGCAGCAATGAGCAATATCGGGGAACTATGCCTTGATCTGGACAATCCCAAGGAAGCTCTTGATTATCTTATCAGGACCTACGAGCTGATGCCAAAGGATGCCCCTCCGGATCTCGTGGCCAATGTGCTGTGGGCCATCGGCAAGGCTTTTCTTGATCTAGGCAATTCGGTCATGGCCAAGGAATTCGTCCAGAAAGCCTACCTACTGGCAGAAAATGCCGAAAACCGGCTCATAGCCACGGATTGCCTGGAGACTCTGGGAAGGATTTTGCTTTCAGAGGGTGATTACGACGGTGCTGAAGCGAATCTAAGGCAGGCCTTATCCCTGGTTGGAACCACGGACAATGTCCGCCAGAAGGCCATTGTACTTATAGGCCTGGGATCAGCTGCACTTAGTCGTGGAGATCCAGCCCACGCCATAGAAAAACTGGATCAGGCAGCCCTCATATGCAAAACCGTCAATTCGAAGTCTAACCTGTACCGCTCGTATGAGCTACTGTCATCTGCCCATGAATTGCAAGGCAATTATCATGAAGCTCTTGATTTATACAAGCAGTTCGCCCATTACCGGACCGAGGTGCAAACCGAGGATACAGCCCATAAAATCCGGAACATCCAGATCCAGGCAGAGATAGACAAGGCCCAACAGGAGGCCGAAATCTACCGCCTGCGTACGACCGAGCTCAGGGAAAAAACCTTACAACTCGAGGACTACAACCGGCAGATCATGTCCATTTCCCAGATAGGGCGCATGGTAACGGCCAGTCTTGAATACGGGACGGTGGTTCAGACCTTGTTCGAACGCCTATTGCCTCTCATGGATATGGATTTTTTTGGGATAAGCCTTCACGACTCCGAAAAAAAGGCTCTGGTATACCGCCGCTTCTATGAAGACGGCCTCAAGAAGGGCGACAGGGTGATTTCTGTCGATGCCACTGACAGTTATACGTCATGGACTTACCGGAACAGCAAACCGGTGTTCATCCAGCACAGTGATGAGGAGTATGCCAATTATCTCGAAAAACGCCCGCGCGTAAGAGGCAACCCTTGCCAGTCAATCGTGTGCATGCCATTGAAGGTTGAGGATCATCTGATCGGGACATTGATGGTGCAAAGTTATCGGGTTGCTGCCTATACAACCAGCCACCTGAACCTCCTCGAAGCACTTGCTCCCTATGTATCGATCGCCGTTGAAAATTCGATAATACATGACCGGGTAGAAGAGCTGTATAGGGCTCTGTCCGAAGAGAAACGGCGTCTGGAAAAGGCAACTCTGAAGATAAGCCATCTTGCAAATCACGATTCCCTTACAGGACTTCCAAACCGTAGGTTGCTTTTTGAATTGCTGCAAAAATCCATCGAATCTGCCCATCGTGCCGGCACCAAGATAGCCATCGCGTTCATAGATCTTGATGATTTTAAACCGCTGAACGACCGCTATGGCCATGCAGCCGGCGATGCAGCCCTGGTAGCAGTAGCCGAGCGGATCAAGGGCATGCTCCGGGCATCAGACATCATAGCCAGGGTCGGAGGCGATGAATTCGTAGCTGCCATGACTAGCATCAAACACCGGGTCGACATGGAGGTAATAGCCATGAAGATGCTGGAGGAACTGGTCGTTCCACTGGAGTTTGCCGGTAACAACTGTTCCCTGGGCTTGTCGATGGGAATCTCGATCTATCCCGACGATGGCACGAACATAGAGGACCTGATAAACAAGGCCGATTCGGCCATGTACAGCATCAAGCACGG
>MIBM01000271.1:0-1307 GCA_001830645.1 Spirochaetes bacterium RIFOXYC1_FULL_54_7 | reverse complement strand
AAGCAGTGCCATAAGTTACATTGTCGGCATTTACAAGATTCACTATTCCCATTTTCTGCAAAGTAACAAAGAACAAAACAAAACCAAAAGCGATCGGTATAGCAATTTTAAAATCAGACCAGTTTTTGTTTTTTATTTGTTTTTCGAGCGATAATGTATAGCCGTGCGATTTAAGCGGTATGCTTAAATCTGTTGCGATTTGCTCTGGTGTTTTATCACCAAAATCACCAGTTACTTCTACCGAACGACTCTTGAGACTAGATTTTGCGTTAGTTATATATGGTAAATCTTTCAGCTCACTTTCAGTGAGCAAAACACAAGCATTGCAATGCATACCGTGGACATGAAAAGTGTATGTTTTCACTTGTGATGAGTTCATCGAATTATAATTTTTTAGTTTTTAATCGGAGTGAATTACCGACAACTGATACGGAAGACATGGCCATGGCCAATCCGGCAAAAACAGGATTAAGTAACCAACCAAAAATCGGATAAAACAAGCCGCTCGCAAGCGGTATACCAATTATGTTGTAAAAGAAGGCCCAAAATAGATTTTGTTTGATGCCGGTCATCGTTATTTTTGAAAGTTTTATGGCTTTTACCAATTTTGAAATGTCCCCATTAAGGAGAGTGATGCCGGCGCTCTCAATGGCCACATCTGTCCCGGTGGCCATGGCAATACCGACATCGGCCCGAGCCAGGGCCGGTGCATCATTAACCCCGTCTCCCGCCATGGCAACTATTTTACCTTGAGACTGAAGTTCTTTAATTTTATTAAGTTTGTCTTCCGGCATTACTTCAGCCACCACCTCGTCAACGCCAACAAGTTTCCCTATGAAATCCGCTGTATTTTTATTATCTCCCGTCAGCATTACTACTTTTATATTTAGTTTGTGAAGATTTTTAACCGCTTCTACTGCCTCCGGTTTTATACTGTCTGCAACCATGACCACACCGAGAACCTTTTCCTTTGTGGCCAAAATAACAGGTGTTTTGCCCTCGAGAGTTTCTTTTTCGATTGATTTTGTATCAAAAGGCAAATTTAAATCCTGTATTAATTTCGTATTACCAACATAATATTCAATATTTTCTACAAAACCACTTAAACCTTTCCCTTTTATTGATTCAAATTTTTCAACGGAAATAAAATTAATATTTTTTTCTTTAGCGTAAGAAACGATCGCGTGAGCAATGGGGTGTTCGGATTTATTTTCAAGTGAAGCCAAAATTGCAATAATTTCTTCGTCATTTTTAGCAGAAAAATTCTGAACAGATATAAGTTCCGGTTTGCCTTTGGTCAGTGTTCC
>MIBM01000270.1:1226-1368 GCA_001830645.1 Spirochaetes bacterium RIFOXYC1_FULL_54_7 | reverse complement strand
AACTTTGGATTTCATAAAGCCCTGGGGTTGACCCTTATAATAAGTCATTCCCCCCAGGGTTCCAACCCATTTCTATATAGGAATAATACTGAGTCCACAAACCTCTCCATGGCAGTTTTGCGGGCATGCACCCCCTCAATCG
>MIBM01000270.1:0-1160 GCA_001830645.1 Spirochaetes bacterium RIFOXYC1_FULL_54_7 | reverse complement strand
TAGCCGATCTTTGATCTTGGTTATTTTATCTTTGTCATCGCGGCCCACGCGCAAACGGTACATGGTGGTTCCTTCGACCTTGACCTCGTCTATGTAAGCTTCAAACCCCTTGCGTTTGAGCTGGGTAACCAGGGCATCGGCCTTGGGCTGGGTTTGGGTTTGTGTCTGAGGAAAGGTCTGGGAAAAAGAAATCGTGCATACAAGCACCAACATCAGAAAAAATACGGGAATTCTCATCCTACTCCCTGCCTGCCAGATATTCGTTTATGGCCTTTGCTGCCCGTCTACCTTCTCCCATGGCAAGGATGACGGTGGCGGCGCCTAATACGATGTCGCCGCCGGCCCAGACCCGGTCCAGAGAGGTTTTCTGGGTCTCGTCAACCAGGACATGGCCCCACTTGTCCACTGCAAGACCCTTGGTGGTCTTGGCCAGGAGGGGGTTGGAATCATTGCCTATGGCTACTATCACCGTGTCGTATTCAACATCATGCCCGGAACCCTGGATGGCCACGGGACTGCGGCGGCCGGAGGCATCGGGTTCGCCCAGTTGGTAGGACACCACCCTCAGGCCGCGTACCCTGCCCGACTCGTCGCCTAGAACCTCGGAAGGGCTGGACAATAGGTCAAAGACTATGCCTTCCTCCACCGCGTGGTGCACTTCCTCTACCCGGGCAGGCATTTCTTCCATGGTCCGCCGGTACAGTATGTGCACTTCATCGGCGCCAAGACGCAGGGCCATGCGGGCCGAGTCCATGGCCACGTTTCCGCCGCCAAGCACCGCTACCCGTTTTGACGGGAACAGGGGTGTGGCAGCATGGCCACGATCCCAGGCCTTCATCAGATTGGCACGGGTCAGGTATTCATTGGCACTGAAAACGCCAACCAGGTTCTCACCGGGTATATTCATGAACTTGGGCAGGCCGGCACCAACTCCCACAAAAGCGGCATCAAAACCATCTTCCTGAAGCAAGGCCAGGAGCGGCCTGGTACGGCCTACCAGGGTGTTCAGTTCAAAACGCACACCCATGCGTTCAAGTTTCTCAGCCTCTTCACGCACAATAGCCTTGGGCAGCCGGAACTCCGGAATGCCGTACACCATTACGCCGCCAGGTTTCTGGAAGGCCTCAAAGATAACCACCTCATGGCCCTCGCGCCGCACG
>MIBM01000269.1:6342-6484 GCA_001830645.1 Spirochaetes bacterium RIFOXYC1_FULL_54_7 | reverse complement strand
CTGAACACCGCGGTAGCCCAGGTGCTGTCCGAGTTTGCCGACAAGCTGGAAAAGGCGGAAGACAAGATCGTTGCCATCCAGGACATCATCAAGGAATCATACGGCAAGCACCGCAAAGTGGTGTTCAACGGCAATGGCTATT
>MIBM01000269.1:439-6322 GCA_001830645.1 Spirochaetes bacterium RIFOXYC1_FULL_54_7 | reverse complement strand
GCCGAGCGCCGGGGTCTGCCCAACGTAAGGGCCACTGTCGATACCATGCCCATCCTTATCCAGAAAGAGACGATAGAACTTTTCGAGACCCACAAGGTACTGACCCGGGCCGAATCCGAAAGCCGCTACCACATCTACCTGGAGAAGTATGCCAAGCAGATAAACATAGAGGCCGGGGTAATGGTGGACATGGCCAAACGCATGTTGTTCCCCGCGGTTGGATCCTTCGCGGCCTCCCTTGCCAGGGACGCATCTTTCCTCGCGGCCATCGGTGCAACCAGTGTAGCCATAGAGAAGCGTGCCAAACGCCTGGCCGAGCTTGCCGGCGAGATCTTCGACGAGACCGACAAGCTGGAGAAAATTCTTGTGGAAGCCCAGGAAGTGGAGGATACCTTTGTTCAGGCCAAGGCCTACCGCGAAAAAGTTGTACCCCAGATGGGCGTGCTCAGGGTAAAGGTAGACGCCGCAGAGAAGCTTGTGGAGAAGAAATACTGGCCACTGCCAACCTACGAGGAACTGCTGTTCAAGCTGTAATTAAAAACCGCGCCCGGGAACCAGCAACTGCAACAAGCTGCCTGTCCCGGGCGTTTCCATCGGTGATGCAAATCATGCCTCACACTGTACAACGGAGATGCACATGAATATGAATTGCGGCCTACACGATCCTTCCTCGGAACGGGATGCCTGCGGCATCGGGCTGGTAGCCCGGCTCGATGGTCAAAGCGAACACCGCACCATCGTCGATGCCCTGACCATACTCGAGAACCTCGAGCACCGCGGTGCGGTATCCGGAGATGGACGTACAGGCGACGGTGCAGGCTTGCTGTGCCGCATACCGGATACCTTCTTCCACGCTGAGTTCGGAAGTGCCCTGCCCGGCTCCAAGGTTTCCGGAAATGATGCAGGCAGTCCGGGTAGCCTACCCTACGCCATCGGCATGTTCTTTCTCCCTAGAGGGATAAGCGACGAGAAGACTGCCAGTAGCCTGATAGAGTATATAGCTACCAGGGAAGGTGTCCAGCTTCTGGGATGGCGTGAGGTACCCCTTGTACCCCAGGTGCTTGGCGATCGCGGTGCGGCCAGCCTGCCACGGATACGACAGGCTGCCTTTGCCCGGCCCGATGGGCTGAGGGGCGATGCTTTCGAGCGAAAACTGTTCGTGCTCCGCAAGCGCCTTGAATCGGAAGCCAGGGCGGCAGGCTTTTCTATTGATGAATTTTCGATACCCTCCCTGTCAGCACGAACCATAGTGTACAAGGGCATGTTCGTGGCAGCCCAGTTCGCTTCGTTCTATCCAGATCTCGGGCGGCCGGAGTTCAAGAGCCCCTTCGCGATAGTGCACCAGCGGTACAGTACCAACACCTTTCCGTCCTGGCCGCTGGCCCAGCCGTTCAGGATGATAGCCCACAATGGCGAGATAAATACCCTCAGGAAAAACATCAATGCCATGAAGGCCAGGCAGGCCACCCTGGCTTCCACGCTATTCGGCCCCGATATTTCAAAGCTGTATCCCATTGTTGACAATGCAGGCTCTGATAGTGCCATGTTCGACAATGTCTACGAACTGCTGGTACACGCCGGCAGAAGTCCCGAACATGCCTTCATGATGATGGTTCCAGAGGCTGCGGTTGGCGAAGTATCCGAAGAGAGACGCAACTTCTACGAATACCACTCGGCCCTCATGGAAAGCTGGGATGGTCCTGCAGCCATGGTCTTCACCGACGGCCTTAGTATAGGTGTTTCATCTGACCGGAACGGCCTGCGGCCCTTCCGCTATGCCAGAACCAATGACGGGCGTCTGATAGGCGCCAGCGAGGCCGGCGCCCTGCAACTGGACCAGGCATCCATTTTTGAAAAAGGTAAACTCGGCCCAGGCAAGATGATGCTGATAGACCTTGACAAGGGCAAGATACGGGGCAATGACGCCATCAAGGATGGTGTCTTCAGGGCCGCTCCTTATGGCCAGTGGCTTAAGGACAACCGCCTGGTGCTTGACGATTTCCCCGAACCCGCAGACGGGAAGTCGGGCGGGATACCAGACGGAAAGCCAGCGGGATCAGATGCTGACCCCGAAGCTGATCCCAAGGCTAACCCCAAGGCTGACACTGCCCGGCTAGGCATCTATTTCGGTTTCGATGAGGCTGCTGCCCGTGTCCTGAAGCCCATGCTTGAAACCGGCAAGGAGGGCATAGCGGCCATGGGAACCCGCAAGGTTCCGGCAGCCTTGGCGGCCAGGCCGGATTCCTTCTTCTCCTACTTCCACCAGCTGTTTGCCCAGGTGACTAATCCGCCCATGGATTCCGTACGCGAGGGCTCGGTGATGTCCCTGGAATGTTACATCGGTAGGGAGCGGAACCTGCTCGAGGCATCCGAATTGCACTGCAGGCAGTTGAAGGTATCCCGGCCACTGTTCACCAATGCCGAGCTGGCAAGGCTCCGGGCAAGCCAGAGGACTGACTTCAGGGTCTGTACTGTATCCACCGTGTACTCCCTCAGTGCGGCCTTGGATGCCACCAGGCCGGCCCCGGGTTCACGGCTCAAGGCTGCTATAGAGACCATCCGGACGGAGGTGGAGTTGCGGGTCGATGAAGGCTATAGCCTGGTCATCCTGAGCGACCGGGGCATGGAACCAGGCAAGTCCACCGTACCAGCCCTGCTGGCCCTTACGGCTGCCAATCTCAGGCTTGTTGAAACCGGCAAACGGCACATGAGCGGACTGGTTGTAGAAAGTGGCGAAACCAGGGAGATACACCATGTAGCCATGCTCATTGGCTATGGCGCCAGCGCGGTAAATCCCTGGATGGTCTTCGAGACCCTGCCTGATGAAAAGGCAGCAATGAATTACCTGGAAGCACTGGAGCACGGCCTCCTCAAGACCATGTCAAAGATGGGCATCTGCTCCATACCTTCTTATCGCGGCGGAGCCCTGTACGAGGCCGTGGGGCTAGCCCGTGAAGTTACGGAGGCCTTCTTCCCGGGCACGGATAGCAGGGCAGAAGGCGTGGGACTGGAACAGCTGGAAGCCGACATCCTGGCTAGGCACGCCCTGGCTTTTGACAACAAATCAGACAATGACCTGCAGGCTGCCACAGTCCGGAAGAGCGCAGACGAGCTGCCCTGGCCTCCCAGGCTTGCAGCCCTGCTTACCCGGGCATCCATGGGCAATGACGAAGATGCCTACCATGAATATGCCGCCGGCATGACTGATCCGGAGCGACAGGCCCTGTGCCTCCGTGACATCTTTGGGTTACGTGAAAACACGCCTCTGCCCCTTTCAGCAGTACAGACCGCTGGTGATATAGCCCGACGCTTCAGTGTTGCGGCCATGTCATGCGGGGCCCTTAGCCCGGAAGCCCACGAGACTCTTGCGTCCGGAGCCAACGCAGCGGGAAGCTGGAGCAATTCGGGTGAAGGCGGAGAGGACGAGAACCGCAGCAAGCCCTACCCGGATGGCATCTCCAGGGCCAGTGCCTCCAGGCAGGTGGCTTCCGGGCGCTTCGGTGTGACCGCACGCTACCTGGCCTCTGCGGGGGAACTGCAGATAAAGATGGCACAGGGCGCCAAACCTGGTGAAGGGGGCCAGTTGCCGGGAGCCAAGGTCAATGCCTATATTGCCAAGTTACGACACACCAAGCCCGGTACGCCCCTCATAAGCCCTCCACCCCACCATGACATCTACTCCATAGAAGACCTGGCCCAGCTTGTTCACGACCTGCGCTAAAAAAAACCCGACTGCCAGAATTGCCATAAAACTAGCCGCCCAGGCCGGTGTAGGCGCCGTAGCGGCGGGCGTGGCCAAGGCAGGAGCCGATTGCGTCATCGTCTCATCAGGGGACGGTGGCACTGGAGCAGCGCCCCAGACCTCCATGGACTATGCAGGTGGCAACTGGGAGTTTGCCCTACCCGAGGTGAGGCAGGTACTTGCCATGAACGACCTGTCGGACCGTGTCTCAGTACAGGTTGACGGCAGGCTCCGGACGGGCCGGGACATAGTCATAGCGGCCATACTTGGAGCCAGGGAATTTGCCTTCGGAACTGCCGCCCTCATTGCGGTGGGCTGCATAGCCTGTGGCCAGTGCAGCAGCGATCGTTGTCCTGTGGGCATCACCACCCAGAACGAAGCCCTGAGGGCCCGCTTCCCGGGCAAACCTGAGCATGTTCGCAACTTCCTCTACCTGATGGCTGAAGATACCAGGCGCGTGCTGGCATCCATCGGCTTCAGAAGCCTTGATGAGGTAGCCGGGCGCTATGATCTTCTTGAGTACCATGGACGCGACAGAAGCCCGCGTGACACCCTCCTGGATTTCTCCAGGATCACCCAGGCCCTGGAGATTGCAAAGCGACCACCAACCACCTGGTCGGCAGCATCCTGGTCCGAAGATGGCGAATCCGCAGGACCCCTTGTCCTGTCTCCAGCACCGGCAGGTTTGCCAGCCTTTATGGCCACCTGGCGGGCACCCTTCAAGACTCCTGAAATGGAACGCGAGATCCTGGAGCAGGTCTGCTCAGCTCTTTCAGCCGGTGATAACTTCAAGGTAACGCTGGATATCAGCAACGCTGACCGTTCCATAGGGTCGACCCTGAGCGGAGAGCTGGTACGCCGTGGCCTGGATAGGGTCGACTCTCCGCCGGCACAGCTGCGCTTCAAGGGTTCTGCGGGCCAGAGCTTTGGAGCCTTCCTGGTATCCAGCCTGAGCATGGAACTGACCGGTGAGGCCAACGATTTCGTGGGCAAGGGCCTGTCGGGCGGCAAGATAAGCGTACGCCCCGATCCAACCAGCAGTTTTGCTCCGGAGAACAATGTGATTGCAGGCAACGTCTGCCTTATCGGAGCCACCGCAGGCAGGCTCTACCTGAACGGCAGGGCCGGTGAGCGCTTTGCCATACGCAATTCAGGCGCTACCGCGGTTGTGGAAGGTCTTGGCGACCACGGCTGTGAGTACATGACCGGCGGTATTGTAACTGTACTTGGGCCGGTGGGCAACAATTTCGGCGCAGGCATGTCCGGTGGCATGGCTTTCATACTAGATGAAAACGGCCTGGTTTCAAGCCGACTGGATCCTGCATCGGTGATCTCCGCCAGTATTGTCAATCCAGATGACAAACTGCTGGTAAAGGCCGAAGTCACGCGCCATCTTGCCGAGACAGGCAGTCCCAAGGCCAGGACCCTGTTGGCAAACTGGGATCAGAGCATCGACCTGTTCGTAAAGGTTGTGCCCAAGGAGGCGTGTGCCTGAGTACTGTACCTTCATGTAGTATTCCGCTATAAATAGTAGATTTGTTAACAAAGCGGACGCATTTTTAAAACCTTCATTGATCAACGCAGATTTCAAAAATTACCGATTTTTGAAATTGGCTAATAATCATTATTTTTTGATTATAGAGGAGGCTGACTATGCCCTCGTTGCGGTCAGATGTGAATACCAAGGGTCGGATAATGGCCGGCGCTCGCTCGTTGTGGCGCGCCAATGGCATGAAGCCGGAGCAGTTCGGCAAGCCCATCATAGCCATTGCCAATAGCTTTACCCAGTTTGTACCCGGCCATGTGCACCTGCATGAGGTTGGTCAGAAGGTAAAGGCCATCATCGAGGCCAGAGGCTGTTTCGCGGCGGAGTTCAACACCATTGCCATAGACGACGGCATAGCCATGGGCCATGAAGGCATGCTCTACAGCCTTCCATCCCGGGATCTGATAGCAGACAGCGTGGAATACATGGTAAACGCCCACCGCGCCGACGCGCTGATCTGCATATCCAACTGCGACAAGATAACCCCCGGCATGCTCATGGCCGCCATGCGCCTGAACATTCCAACCATCTTCGTATCCGGCGGACCCATGGAGGCCGGACACACCGGCGGCAAGGCCTATGACCTGGTAGATGC
>MIBM01000269.1:0-418 GCA_001830645.1 Spirochaetes bacterium RIFOXYC1_FULL_54_7 | reverse complement strand
TGCGGTTCCGGCCAAAACCCTGGCAGAGGTGGAAGAGCACGCCTGCCCCACCTGCGGCAGCTGCTCCGGCATGTTTACCGCCAACTCCATGAACTGCCTGAACGAGGCCCTGGGTCTGGCCCTGCCAGGCAACGGGACGGTACTGGCCACCCATGCTGACCGTTTGAAGCTCTTCGAGCGCGGAGCCGAGCGCATCTGCGAACTGGCTTTTGAATATTATGCCACCGGGAACGAGAGGCTTCTGCCCCGGGGCATAGCCACCAAGGCAGCCTTCATGAACGCCATGAGCCTGGACATAGCCATGGGCGGCAGTACCAATACCATCCTGCACCTGCTGGCCATAGCCAGGGAAGCGGAAGTGGACTTTACCATGCAGGACATAGACACCCTGTCCCGCAAGGTGCCCTGCGTCTGCAAG
>MIBM01000268.1:3955-6397 GCA_001830645.1 Spirochaetes bacterium RIFOXYC1_FULL_54_7 | reverse complement strand
AAGAGGCCCGGGTTGCCCTTGTGCCTGGTTCGGCCTTCGGCGACCCGGTTTCCCTCAGGTTCTCATTCGCCGCATCGGACACCCTGTTGGCATCAGCGGCAAACCGCATACGTGAGGCAGCTGCCTCGCTTCACGACCGCTAAGGGCTCGGGCTTTCTCCGCCCGGTCGTGCCGCGAAGGAACCCTAGTATTTGTAGGAGGTATAAAAATAGAAGTAGAATGAAGCGGGGCGGGTTGGAGAAGTGTGCGCTGTAAGGGCTGCGCGTTTGTCCATGGCCCAGAAAATAACACAAGTGCAAAACTTAATCAAGTTACTGTGGGGAGAAACCGCCAGGAATTCCTTATACTCAAACAGCTTCATCCTGCTATGCCAGGACCCCAGGATACTGTACCTGCATCGTAGCTCTTGCTGCAGAGGTGCGGTGCTCTTTGTGACGTACCACAATTCCCTCAATAACGTCTTGTATATCCACATGCAAACCACCACTTAGGTTCAATTTTTTTTGACAGTTAGCTAATAACGTGATATCATTGAAAAATCATTGAAGTATCATAGAAATATATTTCAACTACCGTGATTGACCTGACCGGTCATGCTTCTTCCCGCGTCGAGAGGGGGTGAGAGCGCA
The DNA here is from genome assembly GCA_001830645.1 of Spirochaetes bacterium RIFOXYC1_FULL_54_7. GTDB lineage: Bacteria > Spirochaetota > Spirochaetia > Treponematales > UBA12059 > MIBM01. Next base: position 5,768 of record MIBM01000268.1, on the reverse strand, counting down.
CTGTTTTTGTGGATGCACCTCAGGGCTATTGAATCGCATAATCAGGAGGTTTCTATGAAGAGGTCTTTCTCGACATTGCTTTTTATGGTTATGTTGCTGGCGTTTGTATCAATGGGTACAATGGCTGCACCCGCTTTGGAGTCCGATCTACTGGATAATGCTCCTTTCCCGGATTACGACTATTCCCGAGCCAACAAGTTGCCTTTAAACGGATACTTCAGGAAGACTTTTGAAGTTGGGGGTGTCAAGCGCACGGCAAGATTCTATATTTCACCCGATGCCCCTATCCGTGCGTTCTTCATAATAGTTGCAATTCCCGACAACACCAATGCCGACGTGTTTATTCTGGAGAGTGGCTGGAAAGAAATCGCCGATGCAAACGAGACTGGATTGTTCATCCTTGAACCAGGGGATGGTGGATGGGCTACAGCCGAGAAGGAGCAGACGTACATAAATGCCGCAAACGCCTTCTATAAAAGCAACAGGTATTTTTCCATATTTGGTGAGAATTATCTTGTTGGGTACGGCAAGGGTGGAACTGCTCTGGAAGCATGGGCAGTTGCTAACCCCTTGTTTGTGATCAGCCAAGCCTATGTGGATACGGAAAGTCTTGCTGACACATACTATGACCAGTTCTCCAAGAAGCTTTTTGACGGTTACAACACCGGGTATCCTGCAGTTGAAATCCCGGCTAGCCTCAAGATTCCTTACAATGATGTTCCTGTGCCGACTTGGTACATCAATGCAGGCCTGGCCAATGTAGCCAAGTCAGTAGCATATTGGAAAAATGCCAATGACTGTACAAGCAAAGCCACTGTCAAGGCAGACTATCTTCTAGGCAGCGAGGTTTTCGCCCAGGATAAACATTCCACAGCCTGGCAGACCAGCTACAGCGGACCGATCTCCAAAGTGGCAACATTGGAGAGGAAGGTTGTCTTCCAGAACCCGCAGATAAGCAAGACTATCTATGGGTTCCTGACTGAATATTCCCGCTATGACAACAGTACTGCATATGGGAACCATTTGGGACTAAATGCCGACTATGGCGTGTTCGGAACCATGATGGTCAATGGCTATCTTCGGGAGTACATGATATACGAACCTGCTTCCGCCAAGACGCTCTGGCCAAAAGGAGCTCCTGTCCTCTTTGTCTTCGCAGGCAACAGCCAGACCGACAAGGTATTCTGGCATGCGACACAGTGGTGGAAGGTAGCTGACAAGGAAGGTCTCATCCTGGTCTTCCCTTGCGAGCAGTACAGTACCAACTCGACTGTGGTAAGTCATAAAGACAACGACATCTTCTTCCCGCAATTGGCAAAGCTGGTACAGGAAAAGTACAAGGTTGATCCGACGAGATATTATGCCACGGGTCAATCAGCGGGGAGCAATGCTTCCCAAACCTTCGGTATGACAAACCCTGAGTTTTTTGCTGCAATCGCCTCTACCTCCGGGACAGGTTCAGCCTCTGAACCCACCTACAGGACCATTCCGACTTACCTGATCACGGGTCAGGGAGATAGTGTAAACGCCATAGGTACACTCTGGGATCTGACAGTAAACAGCCTGGATACCTGGGCTTCATATTACCTCAAGGCAAACAATGTCGGTCCCCTGGGCGATGGTACCAACGTCGAAGTGGATGGCAGGTTCACCACCTACACCTGGAAGAACAACCAAGGTTTCCCTCTGGTCAAATGGACCCAGACTGCATGGCGGGCACACAACAATATCCCTGCAGAAATGCCGATGCTCTGGGATTTCCTGAAGCTATGGGCTTATAAGGATGGCGTACGCTACTATGGTGGTGTAGCAC
>MIBM01000268.1:0-3929 GCA_001830645.1 Spirochaetes bacterium RIFOXYC1_FULL_54_7 | reverse complement strand
CTGGACAATGCAGCACCCCCGGATTACAACTTCACCCGCGCCAACAAGCTGCCCCTGACTGGCTATTTCGAGAAGAGCTTTGACCTGAATGGGGCTAAACGTACAGCAAAGGTCTATATCGCTCCGGATGCGCCAATCCGGGCTTACTTTACCGTCATTGCAGTTCCCGATGGTGTATCAACCAATGACTTCATCCAGAAGAGTGGTTGGAAGACACTGGCTGACAAGAATGAGGAAGGTCTTTTTATCCTTGAACCTGGTCAGGGTGGCTGGGGAACTTCGGGCAATGAAGCGACTTACCTGACTGCCGCTATCAACTTCTTCAAAGGTAACCCCTATTTTTCCATCTTCGGCGAACACTATCTCGTGGGTTACGGCAAAGGCGGTACCGCTCTGGAAGCTTGGTCTGCCGCAAATCCGCTATTTGTCTGCAGTCAGGTATACGTTGACACCACAAGTCTGGATGACACCTACTACGCCCAGTTCGGCACAAAACTCTTCGATGGACTCTCCTCAGGTTATACGAAGATCGAAATCCCGGCGAACCTGAAGATTCCCTACAACGAGGTTCCTGTGCCTACCTGGTATATCAACCAGAGTCTTGAGAATGTTAAAAAGGGTATTGAGTACTGGAAAGCTTCCAGCGATTGCACCAGCAACCAATTCTCCAGGCCAAGCTACCTGTATGGTAGCAAGGTTTACCCTCAAGCCAAGGATTCCGACGCCTGGCAGACCGACTATGTGGGGCCAATTTCCAAGGTTGCGACCCTGGAAAAGAAGGTCAACCCGTGGGACGTCGACCTGAACCGCAGTATCTACTCATTTCTTACCGAGTATGTACGCTATGACAATTCCAGCGCTTACGGCAACCAGCTTGGTATCAGGGCTCCGATGGGTGATTTCTTCACGATGATGGTCAACGGCTACGAGCGCGAGTACATGGTATACGAGCCTTCATCGGCATCAAAACTTTGGCCAAGTGGAGCCCCGGTTATCTTTGTGTTCCCGGGGAATAGCCAGACCGACAAGGTCTTCTGGCCAGCGACCCAGTGGTGGAAGGTAGCGGATAAGGAAGGTGTGATTCTTGTTACCGTATGCGAGCAGTACAGTTCCAGCTCGACTTCGGTCAGCCATAAGGACAATGACTATTTTGTCCCACAGCTTCTAAAGGTGATGAAATCCAATTACAAGGTGGATGAGACCCGCTTCTATGCCACCGGACAGTCGGCGGGTAGTGTGGCTGCCCAGGGTTTTGGCATGACGAATCCCGAGTGGTTTGCAGCCCTTGCCTCAACCTCCGGTGTCGGAAACTTCAACGCAGCCGCCTGGGAAACCCAGCTCAAGAGTGCTGTCCATGAGCCTATCCCGACCTATGCCATCATCGGTGAGGGGGATATCGATGGCATGACTGGCACTCCTTGGGATAACAAAGTCAACCAGCTGGATCTGTGGCTGGAGTACTATGCCAAAGTGAACAGGATCAGTTCGTTTGGGACTGACTCCATGGCGGAGACAGATGGAAGGTTCATCACTTCCACCTGGAAAGATGCCCAGGGCTTCCCTATGGTCAAGTGGACCAAGACCTTGTATCGTGCCCATAATAATATCGCTGCTGAAATGCCGTTGCTGTGGGAGTATATGAAGCATTGGTCCTACCAGGATGGCGTCAGGTATTATAATGGACAGTCTTTGACAGACTGAACTACAGTGCAATATGTAAGCTGAGGTTAGGGCTGCCTACTGTCCGGAATGGATAAGAGGCAGCCCTTTTCGGTTATTGTCACCAGCTGGAAGCATACCAGGCGTTTCTAAAGGCAATGGCATAAGCGCTTCGGAGCAGAGCGAAACCAATGAGGCCCCGATCCTGGATTGACTGTATATCGTTCATCGTCTAGCAATATAGGTAATCGTGACGGGAGGATCCGATGAACATACCCTTTGATACTGACAAATTCGAGAGTCTTATGGAAGGGGAAGGACTTGCCTTGGCGGTGGCCAATTCCAGGCACAATGTCCGCTACCTTTCAGGAGGCTATTACTACCATTTTCATGAGAACTCCACACGGATGGGGACAAGCCAGTATCAGCCTTTTGTCGGCTTGGTACATAATCACCTCGATCGCTCTTTTTATGTACATCGCCCGGATGAGCAAGGTCAGATGGATCTGGCAAAGCTATGGTTTCCTGCGCTTCGCCCTGCTCTACGAGGCACCTTGACCTCGGCTGAGGCGCTCGCCAGGATGATCAGGGACTTGGGTCTGGCAAGAACCAGGATAGGCTTGGAACTGCCTTTCATCCCAGCAGATTCTTATCTCTTGCTGTGCAGGGAGCTGCCTGATGTGGTTTTTGTGGATGCCACCCCGCTTTTCAATGAATTACGAGCCATCAAGACCGAGCGTGAGCTTGCACTTATGAGGGATGCTTACTCTAGTCTGGCCGAAGCGATCCATGCTACCTTTCTGGTTGGAAAACCCGGAATCACTACTAGATCACTCGAACGGCATCTCCAAGGAGAAATGGCCCGTAGGGGCTTATCCTTCCTGTTTGCCCTTGTGTGTGCCGGGCCAGGATTCCTAAGGGCACCTTCTGCCTCTCGATGGGAGCCTGGGCACATCCTTCATATTGATGCTGGTGGTTCAGAGGCTGATTATGTTGCTGATATCTGCCGCATGGCATGCATGGGAGAACCAGGCAGCCTTGCGCAGGAGCTGCACGCAGCCTGTCTTGAGGTGCAAGATACAGTCAGGAGGGCCATACGGCCTGGAGTATTCTGTGGCGATATAGTCCGGCACGGAGAAGAAGCGGCAGGCCGCTATGAGTTTTCGCAGTTTGCCCGTTTTGTGGTGCATGGAATCGGCATGGTACCCTATGAGCCACCTGAATTTAATCAGGATAGTACCCGTGTACTCGAGCCAGGAATGGTGCTCTCCATCGAGACGGATTTCATTCACCCTGAAGTGGGACATGTGAAGATTGAGGATGCCGTTGCCATCACCGCTTCCGGCTGTGAGGGATTGGGTGATGGTGGCAGGGAATGGACTATTCCATCATACGCGTGATTATGGTTGTGGATTCCAGGAGGCTGTAAGTCATGATTTTACCACAAGGGTTGTTGGATACAAGTGATTCCACAGGCAGCAAGGGGGCCAACAAGAAAAAACAGGTCTACGAGATACTTAAAAGCCGTATCATGCATAACGAGTTGAAACCCCAGGAATACCTGAACGAGCCGAAGTTGTGCGAGGAACTAGGCGTCAGCAAGACACCAATTCGAGAGGCCCTCCAGCACCTGGAACGGGAGCGATTGGTGGTGATCATTCCGAGCAAAGGCTGTTTTGTGGCTGGCATCAGTCTTGATCTGATACGGGAAGTATTCGAAATCCGGGAAGTTTTTGAATGTGCAGCTGCCCGTTTCGCAGCCCGCATGCCATCACGAAAGCAGTTCGAGGCACTCCTCAAGACGCATGAGTCCTTCATGGCTGTCGATGATGCCGGTGTCAGGCATTCCCTGGTCACCGGATATCAAATCCATCAAGTGATAATCGATGCCTCAGGCAATAGCTTCCTGTCAGGGTATTACAAAGCCATCCTGGCTCACATCCTACGGATCCGCCTGTATTTCCTTGATAGGTTCGAGTCAAAGCGCTTGCATGAAACCTGTGATGAACACAGGAAAATACTCCTGGCCATCATAGCTGGAGATGAGGACGCGGCGGAGGCTGCCATGAGGGATCATCTGTCCAGATCCCTGCTCAATATCGGCCAGGTTATGATGACCCTGCGCTAGCAGGGCCAGTGGTAGCCTGTTTGACGATCCGTGTCGCACATGGACTCAGAATTCAATCTTTTTAATACTTAAGAAATCCACCTGCTTTGCAGGTGGTCAGTTCCTAAACGGCTTTGCCTGCAAAAATTCTTTGATTTCGTTT
>MIBM01000267.1:6393-6513 GCA_001830645.1 Spirochaetes bacterium RIFOXYC1_FULL_54_7 | reverse complement strand
CGCTGGGCAGCTTCGACTACTTCCAGACCCGTTTCGGCCGCAAACAGGCAAAGGCTACCTGAGCATGGGCCGGGACCTCCAGAGCAGGGGACAGGTAAAGCGGGTAGCTGTGGTAGGCGC
>MIBM01000267.1:4898-6375 GCA_001830645.1 Spirochaetes bacterium RIFOXYC1_FULL_54_7 | reverse complement strand
CGCAGCCGCCCTGCTCGCCAAGGCCGGCTATCCAGTGGATGTCTTTGACCGCCTGCCCTATGCAGGCGGCAAGGCCGGTAGCTGTACCCTCGGGGCCTACCGCTTTGACACCGGCCCGTCCCTGTTTACCATGCCCTGGGTCTTCGAAGACTTCTTTGCAAGCCTGGGAGAGCGAATGGTCGACAGGCTGAGGCCAATACCGCTGGAACCGATCTGCAACTATTTCTGGCCGGACGGCACCAGGCTGTCATCCTGGGCAGACAGGAAACGCTTCGGGGCGGAGATAGAGGCGGCCACCGGATCCACCGCAAAGGAACTTGACTCCTACCTGGACCGTGCAGCAAAGGTCTGGGACATAGCCGGGAATTTGTTCCTGCGCCATAGCCTGCATGAAGCGTCAACCTATCTTAGCCGCGCAGGACTCTCTTCCATACTCCGGGCTCCGGGCATCGACCCCTTCAGAAGCCTCCACCAGGCCAATGCCACGGCCTTCCGGGACCCCAGGATGGCCATGCTCTTTGACCGCTACGCCACCTACAATGGCTCGGACCCCTTCAGGACCCCCGCAACCATGCGCATCGTACCCCATGTGGAGTATGAATGGGGCGGCTGGGCGGTGGAAGGCGGCATTGTGGGAATACCCAAGGCCATCGAGGCAGCAGCAAAGGACGCGGGTGCCCGGCTGCAGCTTGGTACCGGGGTGGACAGGATACTGCACGACGGAAACCGGGTTACCGGCCTGCGCGTAGCCGGGGAGGATCATAGTTACAACCTGGTTATAAGCAACGCGGATGTCTTGTCCTCCTACCACAGCCTGCTTGACCAACCCGATGCACCGGAGGCCCTGGCTTACGGGAAGCTGGAGCCATCCTCGTCGGGACTGGTCTGCCTCTGGGGCATGAAGGACAGCCACCCAGAGCTTCAGTCCCATAATATCTTCTTCTCCGGCGGCTATACCCGGGAGTTTGCCGACATCTTCGGCGGAACCGGAGCTCCGCTCGACCCGACGGTGTATGTGAACATCACCAGCAGGACCAGCCCGGAGGATGCACCTCCTGGAGGCGAGAACTGGTTTGTGCTGGTGAACGCTTCCAGCAACACTGGACAGGACTGGGATACCATTACGGCGGCAACCAGGAAGGCCGTGCTGGCCAGGCTGCACACTGCACTGGGTACGGACTTCTCGTCCTCCATAGTGGAAGAAGCAGTGATGACCCCTGCCGACATAGAGCGTGACACGGGCTCCACCCACGGCAGCCTCTACGGCATAGCCTCCAACGACCGCTTCTCGGCCTTCTTCAGGCACCCCAACCGGTCCAGACGCATCAAAGGCCTGTACTTTGCAGGCGGCAGCGCCCATCCCGGGGGCGGCATGCCCCTGGCGATGCTGTCGGGAACTATTGCGGCGGAGCTGGCGGGGAAGTACGAGAACAGGTAGAAAAAAGCCAGGGGCTAGGTAGAAGCGAGGGCTTCGTCC
>MIBM01000267.1:4574-4876 GCA_001830645.1 Spirochaetes bacterium RIFOXYC1_FULL_54_7 | reverse complement strand
GGTTCAAGGATATTCCCAACCGGGAGGCAGCAACGGCAGCCTTCGCATGCAGGTCTGGGTCGATGCGGACATTGAAGCGGCCTGAAAACGGTTTTTCGGGTTCCTTCCCGCGCTGGGCACACCAATCCAGGTAGTCATCCACCGAGCTCGGTACCACTATCCAGTGACAGGAGCAAGTAATCCGGAAGTCTGAAGGCTCAAACCTTGCGTACAGGCCCTGGATAGTTTGTCAGCAGTGTATCTGCGGTAATCAGCAATATGCCTTCAGTGATGGCCTGAGCGATGAGGATGCGATCGAAGGG
>MIBM01000267.1:1174-4460 GCA_001830645.1 Spirochaetes bacterium RIFOXYC1_FULL_54_7 | reverse complement strand
GAAGTCATCGCGGCCCAGACTGTGTTTTATGACTATTTCCCAGATGCTTGCAGCGCTGAACAGCAGCTCATTCTGTGGATCGTTAAGCAGGGCACAGGCTTCAGGGGTCAGTTTTTCCGGTTGCCCCGCTGCCCACAACAAGACGTGGGTGTCCAGCAGCAGCTTCATGGATTCCCACCAAAGAGCTGTGCTATCTCCTCCACGCCAATCCGGTCAAAGTCATCCGGTACCGTGATCTGCCCGGCCAGGAACCCGAGGCGTTTTATCTTTCCTGCTTCCGGCGCAGCTAGTGCGGTAACTTTGACCATGGGCTTGCCAGACTTGGCTATTATAAAGGATTCGCCTTTGACCGCTTGATCGATAAGTCGCGAGAGATGAGTCTTGGCTTCATGGATATTGACTATCTGCATTCACGTCTCCCAAACAAACTTAGTTTATTAAACTTAGTCTAATAGCAGAGAAGAGTCAACCTTTATACCTAGAATGTGTGGACACCCTTCATTCTGCACATATTGTCTCGCCCTATCCTCCAAACAATGGCTTACTGGCGGCATGAGTGCTTATGATGAACAGGATACCATCTTCTCCCGGATGGAACTGGTTGCGGGCAGCCAGCGCTACGAATTCTAATATACCACCCACCCGGAGCGGAAGGCCGCTGACGACACAGCCAGGGGCCGACGGGTATCCCCGCAGGAACCACTGCGGGCTCCCCAGACTGGACATCGCCCCGGATGAGTCAACACGGGATGGACCTGCCGGTAAATAGCTCCGCCCGTTAGTTCCCATACTGATCAGCGAAGAATCTACTTCCTCGTTCTGCCGATCATGCTGTCCCTGAGGATATAAGGCTCCCAAACCTGCACACCCGGGAACCCTTTCCCGATACCCTTCATTGCCAGCACGTTCACGTCATTTTTCTCCCTGGTTCCGGACGGCATCCAGGAAGGCCAGAATATTGGCGGTGGGGACATCATCGGGTATAGCATGGGTAGGAGCCACGATATAGCCGCCACCCTTTCCAAGGACCTTCATCAGGCGCTTTGTTTCGGCACGCACCTCATCGGGAGTGGTATACGGAAGGAGTCTCTGGGTACTCACACCTCCGTAGAAGGTCACCCTGGACCCATACAGCCTCTTCATCTCCGCTACATCGTACACTTCGGGCTGGAAGGTGTTGTAGATGTCCATCCCGAGCTCCACGAGGTCGGGGAATACTTCACTCACGTCTCCGCATGAATGCTGGGCAACAGCCATGCCTTTCCTGCGGACCTGGGCATACATCCTGGCAAGGTGCGGCTTTATGAAACGCCGCCAATGCGCAGGTCCCATTATCAGGCCTTGCTGCTGTCCCCAGTCATCGCCATAGAAGATGCAGTCGATGGGATACTGGCTTACCAGTTCCACCACCTTGAGGTTGTACTCGGTGATGTGAGTCAGCAATTCGTCCGTAAAATCGGGGTTCAGTATGAAATCGACCAACAAGTCTTCCATGCCCCGCAGTGACCAGGCCCGCTCAAACAGTGAGAAGCCGATGATATACATGGTGAACTGCTGCTCCCGCTTGGCAACCAGGCGTTCGCACTTGGCACGTATCGCAGCCTCGTCCGGTTCCGGGAAGCGGTAGGATCCAAATTCGGGCTCTTTGAGGATCGGTGACAGGACCACACCAAAATCGCCTTTTTGTTCCCTGGACCAGGTTACACCGAACATGTCCCTGACTTCGATCGGGCTGATCTGCTGCAGAAGCTCGTTGCGTTCCTGTGCCAGAGAATTGCCCAGGGTGTCAAAGAATCCGTCATCCTTGAAATGAAGTGCCAGTCGTGCCTGGACCTCGTCGGTCAGGTCAAGCTGGAACGGAAATACAGGTGGCGCTCGCTTGGCCAAAGATTCCAGCACCAATTCCCGGGGTGTCATATCGTTGGGCCTCCAGTCAGGCTCATCATAACGGGGCTTTGCGCCGGGTGGCGTAAACGAACCTGTCAATTACATGGATAAATCAGCTGTTATCTACTATTATTGCTATATGAACAGGAACTTGTCTTTTCTGGTAGCCGAAGAAGTCTCGAAGCTGTTTGGCCACTTTACCGCTTTGTTCAATATACGAATCGCCTATTTTACCCCTGACGGGATGGAACTCGAGGTAGGCAATGACAGGTCCTGGTGCGAGTATTGCCGCTTGCTGCGCAAGGAACTGGGAGATGAAGCCCTCTGCCTGGCATCGGACCGCAAGGGGCGGGACCAGGCTGTGCAGAGCAGGGAGCTGGTGCAGTACCGTTGCCACGGGGGGCTGGTGGAGGCGGTTAAACCGCTTTTCATGGAGAAGGAGCTTGTTGGATTCATCATGATTGGCCAGGTCAGGGTGGACGAGTTCATATCGGCAGCCAAGGAATATAACTGGAATACCCGCTTCGGAGACCAGCAACTGCAACAGGCATGGAACGAGGTTCCGCACCACCCCAAGGCCAGGATGGACCACATACTGCCGCTATTTTCATCCCTGGTCGACTTGATAATTTCACGCCACATGATCGCCGTCCTGGGAAGGAATCCGCTGGATGCGATACTGGCACGAATGGAACAGCATCCTCAAGAGCAACTGGATGTACAGCTCGTAGCCGACCTGATAGGAAAAAGCACGGACAGGACAAGCCACCTGTTCACCGAAATCTATGGCAAAAGCTTCAAGGCCTTACAGAAGGAGATCCGGATGCGCCAGGCAGCTGCCTGGCTGGTGGAATCCAAAACACTTGGCATAAAGGAGATTGCTGCCCGCTGCGGCTACGATGATCCTTTGTATTTCTCTCGGGTGTTCCATTCCTGGTACGGCATGTCTCCCTCCAGCCTACGGTCCGGTACTGGCTGATACAGGAGCCCATATGATTTGGCCGATCTGCCGTACCCTTGTGGGATGAGTTTAGCTTCTTCATCGATAGTAGCCTCTGCAAAATACCCCATGATGGTTCATTGGTTATAACAAAAGATATATTGATAAATTGCGTATCTTCGGATATACTCTAATATATGCATGAGAGAACACAATATGTTGACTTGTTGCTGGCCTGGATGGGAAAACCTGTAGTAAAAATCCTGTGCGGTATGCGACGGGTGGGCAAAAGTTCACTTCTGGTGCTCCTGAAAGATAGACTCATCGAAAACGGTACAGCACCAAGCCAAATTCTGCACATCAACATGGAACTGATGGAAAATGCCCGCTATGCGGTGGCCGAGGCACTTCACCGCAGGATCAAGGATGTTTTCCCTGTGGCGGATATGGAACAGGTGC
>MIBM01000267.1:0-1060 GCA_001830645.1 Spirochaetes bacterium RIFOXYC1_FULL_54_7 | reverse complement strand
CCGAGTTCGCCACACTTCTCTCAGGGCGGTATGTGCAGATTCCCGTGTATGGCTTGTCTTTCAGGGAATTCCTGATATTCCGCGGTATTGATCCATTGGAAAAGACTGTCGGCTCATTGGAGGACCAATTCTATCTCTGGCTTAGATGGGGAGGAATGCCAGGCTTGCATCATATCAGTTTTGCCTCCCCAGGCGGGGACGAGGAGTCTCTTGGCACTGAATATTTGCGGTCAATCCTCGATACCGTTCTCCTCAAGGATGTGGTCCTTCGCAATACCATTCGTGATCCTTCCTTTCTGACCCTGCTGGTGCGCTTCGCTTTTGACAATATTGGCAAACTGTTCTCCGCCAAATCGATCAGTGACTGGCTCAAGGCACAGAGTCAAAGTGTCAGCATTGAAACCATCCAGAATTACATCCGCTTTCTGGAAGATGCCCAGCTGATTTACTGCCTGAAGCGTGCGGATATCCAGGGGAAGCGCCTTCTTGCGTATCAGGAAAAAATCTTCATCGCCGATCTGGGTTTGCGCCATGCCCTTCTTGGGTATCGAGCAGACGATATCTCAGGGCTCCTTGAAAACATTGTGCTCCAAGAGCTTTTACGCCGCGCTTACACTGTTCATACAGGACAAACCGGGAAACGGGAAATCGACTTTGTGGCAACGAAGGGTGATGATTTAAGGTACTTTCAGGTATGTTACCTTCTTGCTGCTCCTGATACGATTGAACGCGAATTCCATGCATTGGAATCCATCAAGGACAATTATCCCAAAATGGTGCTATCCATGGACCGAAGCCCCTTTGCCAGCCGTAACGGTATCCTGCATGCATATCTGCCGACTTGGCTTCTGGGAATGCCTGGGCTATGAGGATGCGCTCGAAGGAGAGATTCAACAGACAATTGATACTACCTTATTATTATGTTAAGATCTTCGATTCCGGATCATATCAATTCTTTTATATCGATAGTCAACAACCACCTGCAAAGCAGGTGGCTTGAATCAGCCCCCAAAGGGGGCTTTAAAACTAGTTTCTACAGAGCCATTTATTAACGAAAACG
>MIBM01000266.1:9530-10512 GCA_001830645.1 Spirochaetes bacterium RIFOXYC1_FULL_54_7 | reverse complement strand
CCGCAGCCATGGCCGCCTTGTCGTTGCGCAGATATGAACCCATGTGCAGGTTGTCCTCTACACTCAGGTTGGCAAAGATAAGCCGACCCTCGGGAACGTGGCAGATGCCTGCCTTTACTATGCGGTCCGGCCTCCTTGGCAAGGCCTTTCCCCTGAAGGAGATGGAGCCTGAACCTGGCTTGAGGAAGCCTGAAATGGCGTTGAGCAGGGTGGACTTGCCTGCTCCGTTGGCCCCGATTATGGTGACGATCTCGCCCTGGTTCACTTCAAGGGACACGCCCTTGAGGGCCCTGATGCCGCCGTATGATACATGCAGGTCGCTTACCTTCAGCATTGTTCTTCTCCTGAGGATGTACCAAGATAGGCTTCCACGACCTTTGGGTCACCGCGGATCTCGCTTGGTGCGCCTTCAGCCAGCTTGATGCCGAAATTGAGCACCACGATGCGCTCGCACAGGCCCATCACCAGATCCATATGGTGTTCTATTACCAGCACCGACAGCTTGAAGCGCTTGCGGATATCGCCTATCAGCCGCATCAACTGTTCCGTCTCGTCCGGATTCATTCCGGCGGCCGGCTCGTCCAGGAGCAGCAGCCTGGGATCAAGGGCCAAAGCCCTTACTATCTCCAGCCGGCGCTGTAGACCATAAGGCAGATTGCTGGCTATCACGTCGGAGCGGTCCTGCAGGCCTACTATCTCCAGTAGACTGGCAGCCTTCTCATTCAGCAGCTTCTCCTCCCGGCGAAACCGGGGCAGGCGGAGTATGGACTCCGGAAGGCTGTACTTGGCTGAAAGGTGGCAGGCAGTGAAGACGTTGTCGTACACTGACAGATTCTTGAACAGGCGTATGTTCTGGAAGGTCCTGGTGACACCACTGTCGGCAATCTTGTAGGGCTCCATATCCGTAATGGGTTGTCCCTCAAAGGTGACCGAGCCCTCGGTCACCTTGTATACACCGGTTATCAGGTTGAAAATGGTGGTC
>MIBM01000266.1:8942-9490 GCA_001830645.1 Spirochaetes bacterium RIFOXYC1_FULL_54_7 | reverse complement strand
CGTCACGGACAGAGAAGCTTACATCCGCCACCGCAGCCAGGCCTCCGAAGCGCTTGGTGAGGTTCTTCACCTCGAGGATATTGGTACCGTCGTCGTTCACGGTGCGCTCCTTCCGGTGGCGGCCTTTTTAGCCTTACGCTCGGCTATGATCTTGCGTATACCTGAAGGGGAAAGTTCCATGCCGCCCATGAGGCCCCGTGGCCGGCTTATCATTATGAGGATGACCGCCGCTCCGTAGGCTACCAGGCGCCACTTGTCCACCGCGCGCAGCATCTCCGGCAGGAAGGTCAGGATCACGGCCCCGAGCACGGAACCGGAGATGCTGCCCAGACCGCCAAAGATGACAATGATGGTAAGCTCCGTGGATTTGATTAGGGCAAACATCTTGGGTTGTATGAAGGTCATATAATGTGCCAGGAAGGCCCCCGCCACACCTGCGTAGATGGCACTTATCACCAAAGCCAGCATCTTGTAGCGGACCACATCTATGCCGGCCAACTGGGCAGCCAGTTCTTCCTCACGGACCGCTACAAGGTTGCGCCCGTGCC
>MIBM01000266.1:6333-8911 GCA_001830645.1 Spirochaetes bacterium RIFOXYC1_FULL_54_7 | reverse complement strand
ACCTATGACCACCGCTATCAGGATGTTGCCCAGGGTGGTATATGCCGGGACACCGGGCCAGCCGCGTGAACCGCCAAGTCCCTGGAAATTGTCAAGGATCAGTCGTATGGCCTCACCGAAGCCAAGGGTGGCTATGCAGAAGTAATCGCCCTTCAGCTTCAGGGTCATCCTGCCTATGCCCCAGGCAAAGATGGCTGCCATGATGCCCGCCGCAACTATGCCCACAACAAAAGGCAGCTTCAGCATGGAAGTCATTATCGCCGCTGTATAGGCACCGATGGCCATGAAGCCTGCGTGGCCGAAGGAGAAGAGTCCGGTAAAGCCCGTAAGGAGACTGAGGCCAAGTACGGCTATCAGGTTGATCCCCGCGAGCATGAAGATGCCCTGGATATAGTAGTCCATAACGCCTCCTAGGCCTTGTCTTCCGACGGCTTGCCCATGATGCCCGTAGGCCTGAACACCAGGACGCCGATCAGGATCACAAAGGCTATCAGGTCCCTGAACTGGGATGAAAGGTAGCCGGCCACGTAGGTTTCAAGGGTACCAAGTATCACCGAGCCGAGCACCGCACCTGGTAGGCTTCCCAGGCCGCCGAACACCGCTGCGATGAAGGATTTCAAGGTGATGACGCCTATCTGTGGATAGACGGTATATTTCATGCCGAAGAACACACCGGCAACACCGGCCAGGAAACCGCCCAGACCGAAAACAGTCATGACCACCCTATCGGTGTTCACGCCCATCAGGGCCGCAGCCTTCATGTTGTACGAGGCTGCCCGTATGGCCTTTCCCGTTCTGGTAAGCTCGATGAAAGCGACCAGTCCGCTCAGGCAGACCGCAGAAACGCCGAACATGATCAGGTCAAGCCGGCCTATGGAAAGGCCCCAGAGCGACAGGGGCGAGCGGGAAAAGACCTCCGGATAGGTGCGGAAGGTAGGACCGATGGTCGCAATGACGATGTTCTCAAGGAAGATCGATGCGCCCATGGCAGAGATGATGAAGTACAGGAAGGGTGCCTTGCGTATCCTGAGCGGCCGGTAGGCAACCCGCTCTATCAGGATGGCCAGGGCAGCCGTGCCCAGGGAAGCCAAAGCAAAGGCGGCCAGAAAAGGCAGCTTGAGGGCAGTCATCGAATAGAACCCGAAATAGGCCCCCAGCATGATGACGCCGCCGTGGGCGAAGTTGGAGAAATTCATGATGGAATAGACAAGCGAGTAGCCAACCGCCATAAGCGCATATACGCTGCCGATCGACAAACCGTTGACCATCTGCTGGAAGAACTGGGTCATACGTACTCCGGGTCTCCGGACGGCAGAATGGCCGCCAGGGTTGATGGAATGCGGGATTCCGGCGGAGGACAGGCAATCGCCGAAGCAATCCATCCTGATCCATCCTCCCAGGAGGTCCCGGAAACGGAAGCGTCCGCGAACGCTAGCGCTCGCAAGTGACGCTGGCGTTCGCAACGCCTGCGTCCACAGGGGCTGAACCCTGCGGACGCCTAGGTACGGGTAAGGCAGCGCGGTGCAAACCACGCTGCCGGCAAACATTACTTCGCTGCGTACTTCTGCTGGAAGACGTACTGTCCCTTGATGATCTTGATAATCGCGGCGTCCTTGCCTTCGGGGTTGTGGGTTTCGGGGCTGATCTTGATACGACCAGTGATGCCCTTTACTTCAACCTGGGGAATGGCCTTGGCAATGGACTCGCCATCGGTGGCTCCGGCCTTCTGGATGGCTGCAACCAGGAGCATGACGGCGTCATGAACCAGGTAACCATTCAGTTCGGTCTCCATATTATATTTGGCGCGGTAGCGGGCTTTGTAGTCCTGTACATCCGGATCGTCATAATCAAGATGGTTTACAAAGAATGAACCTTCGACAGCTGCCCCGCCCATGGAGATGAGCTGGTCACTCGGCCATCCGTCGCCGCCCATCATGACCTGGGTCATGCCGAGTTCCCTGGCCTGGTTGGCCGACAGGGCTACTTCCTTGAAGAAGTAGGGCATGAAGATCACGTCGGGATTGGCTGCCTTTATCTTGGACAACTGGGGCCGGAAGTCGACATCGCCGCCCTTGAAGGACTCGTTGGCTACTATGGTCCCGCCGCTCTTCTCGAAGTTCTGGATGAAGAACTCCCTGAGGCCCTGGGAATAGTCATCGGAAACGTCGTAGAGGATGGCAGCTTTGCGGGCCTTGAGCACGTCATACGCATAGCCGGCGGCCACAGCGCCTTGGTAGGGGTCTATGAAGCAGACGCGGAAATTGTACGGCTTTACCTTGCCATCAAGGATTGTAACCTTGGGGTTGGTGGCCACGGTGGCTATGCCGGGAACCTTGGCCTGCTCGAGGATCGGGGCCATGGGGATGGCATTGCCTGAAGCATTGGGGCCGAGGATGGCAGAAACCTTGTCCTGACCGGTCAGACGCCGGGTAACATTGACTGCTTCCTGGGGATCGCCCTTGCTGTCGTAGCCTATGACTTCGAGTTTGTAGGCCTTGCCCGCAACCTGGATGCCACCCTTGGCATTGTACTCTTCGAAGAGCATCTTTACGGTATTGAATTCGTTGTTGCCCCATAC
>MIBM01000266.1:3755-6279 GCA_001830645.1 Spirochaetes bacterium RIFOXYC1_FULL_54_7 | reverse complement strand
CAATCTCATGATCCGTTCTCCTTTTCCAGTTTTCCCGTGGTCTAACGGAGGCTCAGAGCCTCCATCCGGTGGACAGTGTCTGCCCAAACCATAGACCTTGTCAAGATTTTTCTACCGACTCCGGGAAAAATGCAGGTGCCCAAAGAAAAGTCAGAACGATCAAGTAATTAAATGTTGATTAAAATTCTATACCTAGAAACAAAGCAGCGGCAACACGACTCTTGATCGTATTGCCGCTGTTGGAAGCTATTCCTGAATCCTGGCCATATACAACGCACACGGCTGGCCAGCCTGGCTTCCTAAGCCTTGGCCAGACTGGCTCCATAAGCCCTTGCCTGGGCCAGGATGTCCTCTTCAGGCAGCCACAGGGCCTTGAAGCCTTCATCCACCAGTTCGAATCCGGCATCCTTGAGGGTTGCACAGATGACCTTGTTGCCTTCTCCGGACCAGCCGTATGCCCCAAAGGCAGCGGCCTTCTTGTTCTTGAAATGCAGGCCCTTGATCTCTTCGAGGATGCCCGCAGTGGCCGACAGTATGCCCTTGTTGACTGTCGGGGATCCGACTGCGATGGCCCTGGACTTGAAGACGTCGGTTATGGCGTCGTTCTTGTCACTCCTGGCCACATTGTGCAGGCGCACATCGGTGGCCGGAGAAGCCTCCACGATACCCTTGCCTATCTCCTCGGCAAGGCGCCGGGTGGCACCCCACATGGAGTCGTACAGTATGGTAATGCGGTCTTCCTGGTAGTCCTGGGCCCACTCCATGTACTTGTTGACGATCTGCAGCGGATCCTTGCGCCAGATGATGCCATGGCTGGTGGCTATCATGTTCACCGGCAGACCAAGGCCTACCACCTGCTCGATCTTGGCCTTTACCAGGGCACTGAAGGGGGTGAGGATATTGGCATAGTATTTGACGCATTCTTCCCAGAGCTCGTCCTGGTCCACCAGGTCATTGAAGAGGTATTCGGAAGCATAATGCTGGCCGAAGGCATCATTGGAGAACAGGATGGCATCCCCGGTCAGGTAGCTGAACATGGAATCCGGCCAGTGAAGCATGGGAGCCTCGATAAACACCAAGTCTTTGCCGTTGCCTACCGGCAGCTTGTCGCCGGTCTTGACCACATGGAAGTCCCAGTCACCATGGTACTGGCCCTTGATGGACTTTACCGCGTTGGCTGTGCAGTAAATGGGCAGGTCCGGACGGCGGCGCATCAGCTCGGGCAGGGCTCCGGAATGATCCACCTCGCCATGGTTGGCTACTATGTAGTCAAGCTTGGCCAAAAGGCCCTCGGATTCCAGATTGTCCACAAATTCCTTGGCAAAGGGCATCCAGACTGTATCGATCAGGACTGTCTTCTCCTCCTGCACCACATAGGAATTGTAGCTGGAGCCACGATGAGTGGAGTACTCTTCGCCGTGGAAGGTACGCAGTTCCCAGTCTATCTTGCCCACCCAGTGGACATTGTTGCTCACAAGTTTCTTCATGGTAATTCTCCTTGCAGGTCATTTCCTGCGCTCCAAGAGCGCTATCCTGAATATACAGCATAATGCATATTTCGGCAATAGAGTACTTAAATATTTGTATAAAAACCCGCGTTGACCAACCCTGGCCAACCATCCTCCATAGCATGGGGCAGGCATGAGAAACCCGGAGGTATCAAGGAATAAGTTTGCAGTAACTGGCAGGCTTCATGTACTTGAAAGGGCAGGTTTCACGCGGAAGGCTCCCGGAATGACCGATGAATAGCCAAGCGCCTGGTTTGACAACCTTGTAGATGGCTTCCACCAGCCCGGTCCTGGATGGGGTATCAAAATAGATCATGACATTCCGGCAGAAGACGATATCGAACTGGGACTTGAAGGGATATTTTTCACGTACCAGGTTCATGTGTTTGAAGGTAACCAGGGAGCGTACGTCCATGTTCGCCGACCACAGCCCGTTGCCGGCCTCGCTGAGATATGACTTCCGGTAAGTGGCAGGCAAATCCTTGACGCGGGTTTCCGGATACAGACCCTCCTGGGCCTCCATCAGGGCATCCATGGACACATCGGTGGCAAGTATGGCCGCCTTCAAGCCTCGGCCACCTGGTAGCGTGCCCATCAGATCCAGCAGTATCATGGCCAGGGTATATGGTTCTTCACCGGCTGCACAGCCCGCACTCCAGATCCGCACCGAGCCTCCCGGCTTCTTCACGGCGGCCTGTATGAGCGGTGGCAATAGCTCCTTTGCAAGCAGGTCAAAATGCTCATGCTCCCGGAAGAAGAGGGAATGATTGGTGGTCACCCGGTTTATGAGCTCGGACAGTTCCACGCCACTATGGTCCTCCTGCAGGTGCAGAAAATAATCGTGGAAAGATGAATAGCCAAGTTGGCGTACCCGCCTGGACAGGCGGCCTGCCACAAGGGTCCGTTTCTGCTCCGTAAGACGTATGCCGAAGGTGTCATTCACAAGGCAGCCTCTTACAGCTAGTCAAAACAATTGCCCCCGGGCAACCTGTCCCGAGGGCATAATGGAACTGGAA
>MIBM01000266.1:2983-3732 GCA_001830645.1 Spirochaetes bacterium RIFOXYC1_FULL_54_7 | reverse complement strand
CCAGGCATCTGGCCAGGAGCCTGGCCTGCTCCGTAGGGAGTGCCGGGCCTACCAGCAGGACCCATCCTGCCACCCATGCCGCCCAGGGCAGCGCGGGTCTCGGCCATCTGGCCAAGGTCATAGTCCTTGTTACCGACATTCAGCTTGGTAACCTGAAGGACAAAGGTGTTTTCTGTCAAAGGCACTGAGGCTGCATAGCCTTCAAGCTTTACTGCAGCACCATCCTTGAGGGTCTCAAGGTAGCCGTAGAGCATGCCGGGGATGCGCACGTAGTAGGTCTTGCCGGCAGTTACAACTGCAGGATGGCCGTTCACCAAGGACAGCTTACCATCTACCTTGACAACTTCCTGGGCAGCCTCGGTGGCCGGGGCCTGGTTCCACATGCCCGGGCGCATGCCCTGGGCAGCTACAGCACTGGCAGCAATGGCGGCGATGGCAACAAGTACAACAATCTTCTTCATATCGAACTCCTGTGGTTCGTGATATCGCCAGCCTCAAGGCCAGCGTCCGTTGCTTGTACGGCACCTATACATATGCAGTAATCATGCCAAAAATATGATATTGTAATAAATAAAAAATCAAGATCGCTAATTGTAATTAGTACAATAAATTATATCAAACTGATTATTGAAAAACCAAATGCACACAGACCAATTCCGTTTGGCAGGAGAAAATATGTCCCCGCAAGCAGTTGTCTGACCGGGAAAAAAATGCATGAATGGGAAAATTTTTCACGTTGTCTGCAACAA
>MIBM01000266.1:0-2862 GCA_001830645.1 Spirochaetes bacterium RIFOXYC1_FULL_54_7 | reverse complement strand
ATGTCATAGACCCCGTCTATGCGTTCCTTGATGGCCTCTTCAACAGCCTGGGCTATCTCGTGGGCGGCTCCGACAGTGGTCGATGCATCGATCTCTATGTCCAGGTCTATATCGTACAGGGAGGCCAGCTTGCGGACCCTGGCCCGATGGGGATTGCCGGCACCGGGCACCGAGCGGACAGCGTCGAACACCATACGATACAGTTCAGGATCCGCACGGCCGTCCATGATCTCGTCGTTGGCCTCCCGGAAGATGCCAACAGCCGATTTCATGACCCAGATGCTCACCGCAAGGGCTGTGATGGAATCGATGATGGGCTGGCGCAGCAGTTTTGCAAAGGTCAGGCCAAGAAGCACACCGGCAGAGATGATAACGTCGCTGCGCATGTTCACGCCGTTTGCCACCAACATGGCCGATCCCGTCTTCCTGCCCGCAGAGTACTGCGACCAGGCCAGCAGCAGTTTGCCCACAATGGAACCTAAGGTTACCCAGAGAGCCAGTGCAGCAGGCAAGGATCGCTCGACCCCGGACAGCAGGTGTTCAAAGCTTGAGAGGAACAACTGTGCGCCGGCGAAGAAGATTATAAAGGCCAGAAGGGTTGTAGCCGTGGTCTCGGCCCTGGCGTGCCCATATGGATGCTCGCGGTCCGATGGCTTTGATATGATGGACGCGGCTGCCAAGGCTACCAAGGATATTACCACATCGGATGATGAATCCACGCCGTCGCCGATGACCGCCAGGGAACCTGCAAAGATGCCGGTTCCTATCTTGGCTGCGGCCAGGACGGCATTGCCGACAAGACTGACCATTGCGGCAGCCCTGATGGCCTTTGTTCTATCATTCATCGGCCCAGTATATGCCCGCCGGGATAGCACATCAATCACCCGGGATCCCTCAATTCCAGAGCCTCGGCGCTGAGCCTGGCCTTCTCCAGAGCCCTCACACTTACCGGTACAGCCATGGCAGCCAGATGCCTGGCGGGGTGGCGCCCCGGATTGG
This sequence comes from Spirochaetes bacterium RIFOXYC1_FULL_54_7, assembly GCA_001830645.1. Lineage (GTDB taxonomy): Bacteria > Spirochaetota > Spirochaetia > Treponematales > UBA12059 > MIBM01. The sequence goes on along the minus strand of MIBM01000266.1, from coordinate 1,863 downwards.
AACCACGCAGTCTCGCGGACTCGTCGGCACGCCGGATTTCCGTTATGGTCCAAGGCAGGAAGGCCAGGGCAAGTGCAGCGCTTCTGGCCACGCCGCCGCCGAAGCACCTGCCCAAGGGCCGCAGGAGCAGCACAAGGACATCACGCAGTTCCACAGGGCTTAGTCCTCGGGACAACCAGGCCGCAGAAGCGAACACCATGAGGAATCTTGCACTTTGAGCAAGGGAAGGAGACCAGACAGCCAGGAATGCCATGGTAGTTCCAGCAGTGGTTCCACCGGGAGCCAGGACTTCCAGGGTAAGCGCCAGCGGGAAGCCTGCAACCGCTGGCAAAGCCGCCATCATAACCACCGGCCAGGAGCGCCTGACCCAGGCTAGCCATACAAGGCCTTCCCTGGCACCCAGATAGAGGATAAGGACTCCTGGTAAAGCCAGCCAGGATCCGGCCAACATAAATACACCAAACTGCAGGCACAAGTATAGAAGGAAGCGATACACACCTGACAGTCGCTGGCCATATAACCCGGCAGACAGTCTCAGAGCCAAGCGCATTCAGGCTCTCCCATGGCATCTTCATCCATGGCCCTTGTTGACCAGGTCATCCCGGTCAGCTTCTCGTGCCCACCCACAAGCCGCCGGAGTCCCAGACCTGGCAGCTCGTCCCATAGCCCGACCGGAGTCCCGTCACGTACAACCCTGCCCTGATCCATGACTACCAGCCGGTCGGCATGGGCCAGGCATTTCTCCAGGTCGTGGGTAAGCACCAATATGCCTGTCCCGGCTGCCCTCAGGCTAAGGAGCAGGTCGATGAGATCCGAAGCTCCCTGCCAGTCCAGGTCGTTGAAAGGTTCGTCCAGTATCACCAGTTCCGGAGCGGATACCAAGGACGAGGCCACCGCCAGGCGACGTTTCTCACCCCCGGACAACGCCGAAGCCAGGCGGTCCTCAAAGCCGGCTAGACCTGCCCGCTCCAAAGCTGTCGCGGCCATAGCGGCATACTTCTCCACGGGAAGGCCGGCTGCCCTGGGACCGAACTCCACATCCTCCCGCACGGTAACCCCAAGTATCTGGTGCTCCGGCTCCTGGAACACCAAGGCTACACGCCGTCTGGCCTCGGACAGACAGGAACCCAGGGGCCGGCCATCCAGCAAGAGCTGCCCGGCATCGGGCCTTTCCAGACCCAGGAAATGTCTGGCCAGCAGCGACTTGCCGCAGCCGTTACGGCCTGACAGGACCGCAAAACAAGGAGTCTCAATGCTCAGGTCGGTGCCGGCCAGGCCACGGCTTCCGTCCGGAAAGGTCCGGACCAGAGCCCGGGCTTCCAGCCTCATGAGTCGGATCCAGTGGTCGGGATCCCGGCTGCAGACGATGCAGGGATCGTGGCTGTAGCCGGAGCTGGGTTCGGCATGTAGTTGACCAGCAGCGGTTTGAGGGCGCGCACCAGTGAAGCTGCAGCCAAGGCCTTTACCAGGTCACCAACCAGGTAGGGCGACATAAGTACGAATGCCGCAGTCATGGTCATGGTCCGGTCCGGTCGCGCGTCCATTACCACCCTGAACCAGGGCAGGCCGAAGGCATACAAGGTGGCCACACCGGCTACAGCGCCAATGACAGCCCTGGAGAAGGTCCAGTTCCTGCGGTCTGCAACCAGACCTGCCACAAAAGCCGCTCCTAAGTAGCCAACCAGAAAGCCACCGGTAGGTCCGGCAAAATGCCCCAGGCCTCCAGAACCGTTGGCAAACACCGGCAGTCCAATGGAACCCAGGAACAGGTACAAGCCTGCGGCGGCGGCTCCCCACACAGGCCCAGCCACTAGACCAGCCAGGATGGCAAAGAACACCGCCAGGGTCACCGGCGGCAAAGGC
>MIBM01000265.1:1335-2102 GCA_001830645.1 Spirochaetes bacterium RIFOXYC1_FULL_54_7 | reverse complement strand
GATGGCTACCATGAGAAGTGCAAATTTGGGGCAACGGATCATTCAGTACTCCATTTAGTCAACAATAGCTCGATGATAGTATACAACAAAACGGCCCCGCCTCCATGTGTGTGGCCAAACAAAGAGTCCTGGTTGCGATATGGCTGGAATTGCGAATGAAGCCTCCCGGAATATTTTCTTCTAATATAGAAGCGATCATTGTGCGCAATGCTACCAAATAGAGGGGCGATCCTGTAAACCGACTCTCACAACACGCTAGAAGTACCCCTTCAATTATCGACCAAGTTGCAGAATTCCGCCAGTCCCTGCTGCCAGCGGCCATGAAATTTTTCCAATTTCCGGCTTTATACGTGCTTGCACCGCATGCGCCTGCGTTTCCTTGATCGTAATAGCTTCGGAGGTACCCCATGATTCCATTCCTTTCCTTTATGTATCATGCTTTCAGGTCGATGCTGCGCCGGTTGTGGATGCCGGAGCTTCTTGTAGTGCTGCTGGCAGGACTCCTGGTTCTGGTGCTGGCAAGTTCATGTCTCTTCCCGACAAGCTCGAATAAACCCAAGCCAGCGACCATGGCCAGGGTGGTAGTTACCATCTCGGAGCCTCTTGGGTCTTCTGTGGATAACCTGGGTTCTGTGGACCAGGTCGATGGTAGCCGCGCCTTGGTTTACGATCCGGCGCCCCTGCCTGGCGACTTGCTGGTTTCCCTGCAAGGGACTGGCCCTGGTGGCACTTTGCTGGCGCCGGTACAGGTCACGGGTCCAGCAGTA
>MIBM01000265.1:0-1327 GCA_001830645.1 Spirochaetes bacterium RIFOXYC1_FULL_54_7 | reverse complement strand
TGAGTCTTTGCGCCGGTGACTGGATGTTCCAGGCCAATGCGGTGGACGGTGATGGAGCAGCGTTCCTGGCCGGTACTGCTGCTGCAAGGGTGAACCCTGCCACGGGAGCCCAGGTTGCCATCGCACTGAGTCCTGTGCCTGGCTTGGGAAGCCTGGCAGTGGTTTACTCGGCGCCCGCAGACATATCTCCAACCGCAGTATGGAATTGTGACCTGATTGACCAGGCTGGAACCATCGTTGTTGCCTGGGAAGATCTTCTGGCTGCAACTGGCAGGACCACAGTTGATGTCCCAAGTGGCTACTACATGCTGGCTTCATGCCTGCTGGATGGAGAATCAATATTGTCTGGCAGGATCGATCTGGTACGCATCCTGGCCGGACGATCAACGGCTGTGCCGCTGGCTCTGGCAATTCCAGTAGCAGGTGTCGGGCTGGATGTGGAGCTTGACCACAGGGCTCCTGTGGCCATCTCCGCAGCCTTGCTGTCCCGGGCAGCTGTCAGGGGCTTTCCCTTGCGTGTCCAGGCTACCGCGTCTTCGGGAATCCCTTCGGTGTTCGCTCCAGGTACGGTTTTCAGGTGGAGTGCGATGGGTACAGCTCTAGCCCAGGGTGAACTTGCTGATATTCCTACCATGGTTTTGCCGCGCTCCGGTGTGATCGACCTGGTGGTTTTCACCGGCACCAGTGCAGGGGCTGCAGGGCTACCTTACTCCTTGGTGGATCCGGTAGTCAGGGATGGCTGGTGCCTCTACGCCTCGGTGGGTCTGACGGATGAGCCGGCTTCGCAGGTCCTGGGCCGGCCTGCCATGGCAGCCGCTTCCCGGGCCTTGTCCCAGGGTGGTTCCGGTGCAGTTTCCGGGGACGGTGCCCCGGTTCTGGCGCTTGCTTCCGATGGTACTTCATCAAAACTTGAGTTGTGGCTGCCTGATCCTGCCAGGGGCGAGCTGGTTCCGGGTGCTTCAACCACGGTAAGGGTTGGCGGTACCGCAAAAAAGGCTACGATTCTGGCCATTTCCGGAGATGGCTCCTATGTTGGTGCGGCGGCTTCGGAGAGTGGCTGGATATGGCTGGTTCCGGCAGCCCCGGACGGCAGCCTGGGAGTTCCGGTGGAGTTTGTCGGCGGCTTTGGAGAGCTCTCAGGCATGGGTTACGTCCGTGGTCTGGCATTTTCACCTTCCGCCGACCGTTTGTATGCCCTGTCCAATTCCGACCGTTGTGTCTATGTTTTCCAACGCACGGAGGCTGTCTGGGCTTTGATGCAGCGTTTCTCCCTGGATGAACAGCCTTGCGGAACCCTTTCAGTACTCAAGGCTCTGGCCATCAGTCT
>MIBM01000264.1:972-1232 GCA_001830645.1 Spirochaetes bacterium RIFOXYC1_FULL_54_7 | reverse complement strand
ATCCAGCAAACACTGACCCTGCCCGGGACCCGACAACCGCCCACCCCAGCGTGCGCCATTCCCTGCCCAACCGCCGCCTGGGGTACACCCAGAAGGCCAAGATCGGCGGACATTCGGTGTTCATCCGAACCGGCGAGTACGATGACGGCCGCCTGGGAGAAATCTTCCTGGACATGCACAAGGAAGGAGCTGCCTTCAGAAGCCTGCTCAACTCCTTTGCCATTGCCGTGTCCCTGGGACTGCAGTATGGCGTGCCCCTT
>MIBM01000264.1:490-865 GCA_001830645.1 Spirochaetes bacterium RIFOXYC1_FULL_54_7 | reverse complement strand
CGACCTGGCCATAAGTTACCAGGACCGCTTTGACCTCGGCCAGGTTAAACCCGAAGACCTCATGGCAACAGCCACCCAGAACGGCAAGGGAGCCAGGATAGCCGAGCGCTCAGGCCCCCGGACTAGACCGCCAGTGGACCAGGGTAGCGCTGGACCCGCACCTGCCATCCCCCCGGCCAGACCTATGGATGATGCCAGAAAAGCCAGAATGAAAGGCTACGAGGGTGATCCCTGCCCCGTCTGCGGCCACCTGACCCTGGTCCGCAACGGCACCTGCCTGAAATGTGAGACATGCGGGAGCACAACTGGCTGTAGTTGAACGTTCAAGCTTGCGCCCTTCCAGCATGTTTGCTATTCTTGGCTGGCCAAAAGGGA
>MIBM01000264.1:0-463 GCA_001830645.1 Spirochaetes bacterium RIFOXYC1_FULL_54_7 | reverse complement strand
CCACTCGGAAACCGGCCGCCTGCGTCGAGTCATCGTGCATACGCCGGGAGCCGAAGTGGAAGCCATGCGGCCTAGTCGGGCAGAAGAAGACCTGTACAACGACATCATACCCTTGGACATAGTCAGGACCGAGCACTCAGAGCTCAAGAGCTTTCTGACCCGGGTTGCCGATGTCTACGAAATGACCGACCTTCTGGCCCAGACTCTGGAGGAGCCGACAGCCAAGACCGAATTCGCCCGCTTCATGGGCGAGTATTACGATGCCGGCCATCGGCTTGAAGAACTGCTTTCGATGAAACCAGCAGAACTTGCCAGAGTCTCGGTGGCAGGATTGCCTGCATATCATGTCCATCTATCCTCCCTGCTGAAGGGCAAGGAATATGACCTGAAGCCACTGCCCAATATGTATTTCATGCGGGATGCAGCCATGGTCTACCGCGGCCAGTCGGTTTCTTCCGCCATG
>MIBM01000263.1:1104-1365 GCA_001830645.1 Spirochaetes bacterium RIFOXYC1_FULL_54_7 | reverse complement strand
GTTGGCCTGCCCATCAGTGAAGGCAATGTCGTAGTCCAGCAGTTGCTGACCAACAAGCTGTTCCGGGTCATAGAAAACAAGATCGTCGTTCAGGACATGGGCGAGATCGTCAAGCAGGCCGAGTACTTCCGCAAGATGCAGAAGATAGAACGGTCCCGCAAGGAATCCCAGGCCGCCCGCTGAGGTGCCTGAGCCATTGATTGACATCGATCCTCCCGGTTCGGGTTCCCTTATCCATAAGGCGGATTATTTTGGTATTCT
>MIBM01000263.1:0-1060 GCA_001830645.1 Spirochaetes bacterium RIFOXYC1_FULL_54_7 | reverse complement strand
TAGGCCAGGACGCTCTTACGGATGGCATTTACTCCAGTCCAACAACCAGGCAGGCTCCCTGTGTAGACAACCAGGCGCCTGGGATTGGTATGGCAAGAGGCGCCGTGACCGTGGCTTTCCCCTATGATCCGCGGCCGTTTCACCCACCCAAGGAAACTGATCTGCCTGGAGGGGCTGAACCCTACCTGCGTATTGGAGCGTTTGCGGCGGCCCACCGCTATGCTGCCCTGGCCCGGATTCTCAAATCGGTGGCCAGGAGGCTTGCGGCTGCTACAGGGCATCCATATACCAACTTCCGGGTGGCGGTGAATTCCAGACTGCCTGAAAAACACCTGGCCGAGCTTGCCGGCTTAGGTCACAGGGGTAGGTCCGACCTGCTGCTCAGCCATGCCTATGGCCCAGCCTGCATCCTCGGTGTGTTGTTGCTACCCTTCGATCCCCTGGATGCCAATCCCGCCGGCTATGTCGCTAAAGGTTCCTGTGGCTCTGGTTGGGAGGCTTCCTGCAAGTCCTGCCATGCTTGTGCCGATGCCTGCCCTAGCGGCGCAATTACTGGTCCTGTCGACAACGGCAGCGGTTCCGGCAGCGGTTCTAGCAGCGATGCCGGCAGGAATGGTGATGGCAAGGGAGTCAGTGTGCAGCAGACGTATTGCAGGGAGGCCTGTATCCAGCACTGGATGTCTACTCTGGAAGATCCACCAAGGGCTCTACTGCCAGCCTTTTCAGGGCACCTCTATGGCTGTGATGCCTGTATTCTGGCTTGCCCTCATGCTGCCAGGGCCTGGCTTCCAGATCGGGAAGCGGGTTCCAGCCCGGCCTCCCGGGCAGAGGCCCTGCTGTTGCAGGCCGAGCGGCGTCCCGGGAACCTTGTTTCCGCGTCTTTCCTGAAAAAGGCCGGAGATGATGAACTGAGGACTTTTTTCAGAAAGACGGCCCTAGGCTTGTCATGGCTGGGGACCGGCATGATCAGGCGGAATGCCGATCTGGCCGGCCATGATTGCGGTATTGTCAGGCATGCGGAAATTTGACGACAGGAAGCCAAAATGCTAAAATATAATAA
>MIBM01000262.1 GCA_001830645.1 Spirochaetes bacterium RIFOXYC1_FULL_54_7 | reverse complement strand
CCCGTTCTCCATACTCGTCACCCTGCTCGCCATGTATTTCGCGGGCATAACCCTCAATATGATGACGATGACAGGCCTGATACTGGGCGTCGGCATGATAGTCGACGCGTCGATAGTGATCCTGGAAAATATCTACCAGTACAGGGAGCGAGGCTCCAAGCCCGGCGTCGCCGCCGTGCTCGGTACCCAGGAGATGATGTCGTCCATCATATCGGGCAACCTGACGACCATCTTCGTGTTCCTGCCCGTGCTGTTCTTCAAGGATAAGCTCGGCATGCTGGGGCAGCTCTTCGGCGACATCATCTTCACGATAGGCATATCGCTCCTGTCGAGCCTCGTCGTGGCCATCTTCCTGGTGCCGGTTCTGGCAAGCACGTACCTCCCCCTGTCGACAAGGAAGGAGAAGCCGCTCAGGAATCACGCCCTCATCGCGATTGACGGCGCCATAGAGTCCGCGATCTCCGGCGTGAACCGTGGCTACGAGAGGATACTGCGCGCTGGCTTGGCCCATCGACTGACCGTCGTAATCATCGTCGTCGGCTGCTTCCTCGTCTCCATCACCTTCATACCGCGCATGAACATAAGCCTCATGCCGTTTACCGAAGACGCCTCGGTCACACTCGAGGTAGAGCTGCCAATCGGCACGAAGCTCTCGGAGACCGCGGCCGTGATGCTCAGGTTCGAGGAATACGCGATGGCGGAGATCGAAGGCGCGGAGACCATCATTACGACGGTCGGCAGCGGCGGCATGTTCGGCGGCTCATCTACGTACTCAGGGGAGCTGTCCATCACCCTCCCCGATTACGTCGAACGGATCGACGACGTC
>MIBM01000261.1:5436-10376 GCA_001830645.1 Spirochaetes bacterium RIFOXYC1_FULL_54_7 | reverse complement strand
GGACAGACTCAACGCCCTCGTCGTGGGCGGTAGCGGCGGAATTGGCCGTTCGGTTTGCCAGGCACTGGCCGCTGCTGACGTTCGACTGATTATCCATGGCCGCACAAGGGAAAAACTGGCACTACTGGCCGCGGAACTCGCACCAGAGGTTCCGGAACTTGTCGAGGCCGACCTGTCCGGGGGCATCATTCCCGCGCGGCTGGAGGACGCCGCCCGGCGCATCGACATTCTTGTGATTGCCTATGGTCCCTTTGCCTACAAACCCCTGGCCCAGACCAGCCCGGAAGACTGGCGCACCCTGGCCCTGGCCAACCTGGCCCTGCCGGGAGCACTGGTATCCATCGTGGCCCCTGGCATGGCAGCCCGCGGTTTCGGGCGCATACTGCTTTTCGGCGGCACGAAGACCGAGCTTCCCCGGGGGTTCAGAATGAACGCCGCCTATGCCTCGGCCAAGACCGGCCTCGGGGTCATAGCCCGCTCGGTAACGGCCGAATACGCAGGTAACAATGTAGCCTGCACCGTTGTCTGCCCCGGTATGGTCGATACCGAATACCTCGATCCAGGGAAGAGGGACAATTTTGCCAAGCTGGCACCCGGCGGCAGGCTTACAAAGCCTGATCGAATAGCCGCCTTCGTGGTCAACCTACTCCTTGGTGACATGGCTTTGGTCAGCGGATCAGTCATAAACACCGATGATGGCCTGTATATGGGGTTCTGAAATCAACAAGTACTAGATATTTTGTGATAAATAGCCGAAAATTATGTCGAGTCTACTGGTGTTTGTCCCGAGGCTGATTGATAATCTTGGTATTGTACGGTTCAGTGCAGTATAGTAAGGCATTGACTGTAGATCAGCTTGCCCTTACAATCTCTGGATAAGCAATCTTGCAGGACTTGCGATGGAAGAGGAGTACCATGACGAACAATGATATCGTTCCTGGGTTCGATGACGAAAAGGACGATAGCCTTAAAATCCGGCTCCAGAAGATTGACCACGTGGAGAACTGTCTGGCATTGTTCCTCACCGGTTACATCGATACCTATAATTCGAACTTCTTCCAGAAGCGGGTCGGCAAGGCTATAGATGCGGGTTTCCCCAAGCTGGTATTCAACTGCGGTGGCCTGAATTACGTATCGTCCACCGGAATCGGCTCCTTTACCGCCTTCCTCAAAGCCGTCAAGCCCCGGGGTGGCGATATCGTCCTTCTTGAGATCCAGCCAAAGGTATACGAAGTCTTCCAGCTGCTTGGCTTCTCCCAGTTCTTCAATATCAAGGACAATCTGGACGAGGCCGTTGGATTCTTCCAGCAGGGAGCCCAGGTAAATACCCAGTCGGCCTTCCCGAAAATCTTCTCCTGCCCTATATGCAACAAAAAACTGAAGGCCGCCAAGCCTGGTCGCTTCAGGTGTTCGGAGTGTAAAACGATCCTGGCCATCGATAATTCAGGCCAAGTCTTCCTGGGATGATCCACGGATATCCAGGAAAACGCAAACCACAATAAAATACTTGCTAGGAGGGCTATAATGGCAGGCCTTACCAAAGTGGAATCGTATCTGATGGATCTCGGAATATCGTACCAAGAGGCAAGTGCCGGTACCTTCTTCATCGATGATACCGAAAAAGGGCTTCCCGGGGTTGTAGTGACCATCGATGAACCCATCGTGATCGTCAGAGCCAGGGTCATGACCGTCCCCTCCACAAAGCGGGCGGAACTGTACGAGACCCTGCTTAAGCTCAACGCCAGCGACATGGTCCACGGGGCATACGCGCTGGACGGTGAAGACATTGTGCTTCTGGACACCCTCGAGTATGGAACAATGGACAAAGAGGAATTCGAGGCAGCCCTCGATTCCATCAGCCTGGCCCTGTCCAGGCATTACGGTATCCTGGGCTCGTTCCGGGGTTGATTACAGGAGGCACGCCGTGGGTATATTCGACCGACTTAAGACAGTAGTTTCATCAAATATCAATGACCTCATCAACAAGGCCGAGAATCCCGAGAAGATGCTCAACCAGCTGGTCGTTGATATGAACCAGCAGATGCTTGAATCCAAGAAATCCGTGGCCATGGCCATAGCGGACGAGAAGAAACTGGAGCGTGAACTCCTGGAACAGAAGCGCCTGTCCAGCGAATGGGAGCGCAAGGCCGTAATCGCCGTAAAAGCCAACCGTGATGATCTGGCCAAGGAAGCCCTGAGCCGCAAGCAAGAAGCAGAAAACTACTACCTCCAGCTGAAACCCCAGTGGGATTCCCAGAAAGCTGCGGTGGAGAAGCTCAAAGACACCCTGAGACAGCTCCAGAACAAGATCGACGAGGCCTCCCGCAAGAAAAACATCCTGGTAGCCAGGGCAAAGCGTGCTGAAGCCCAGGAAAAAATCCACAAGACCATGTCCAGCATCTCCGGCAGCACCAGCGCCTTCGATACCTTTGACCGGATGGCCAAGAAAGTAGATGAGCTTGAAGCCAGGGCGGAAGCCCAAGGTGAGCTTGCCGACCTTTCCCATTCGGCCTCCCTTGAAAACGAATTTGCAAAACTGGAATCTTCAGGTGCTGGCTCTGACCTGTTGCTGGAGGAACTGAAGCGCAAGATGCTCACTGACGGAAGCGCGGAACCCGGGGCCTGAGTCATGATCATACTCTTCCTTGGAGAAGAGGGCGCGTACGAAAGTGCAGTTGAATCGGGAATCCGCGAAGGCGGGTCCCCGATTTTTTTTTCATCCTCACTACCGGAACCCGGCCTCCTGGTTTCAAAGGGGTTGGATGCCGTCATCGTACCCGCACAACGTTTCCTGGCCATGGCACCCCTACAGCTACCGGTTCCTGTTCTGGCCAGTGGCCCCCCAAGCCTGCTTGCCGAATGCCTGGCTGCAGGCTGTGCCGATTATCTACGCGAACCATGGTCGATAGACGAAGTGGAAGCACGCCTGTCCCGGCACACAGGGAGTGCAGGCAAATGGCCAGAAAACACCGGAAGCTGGGACGGCAGTGTCCTAAGCGGCCCTGGCGGGCAGCAACGTCTGAGCCCTGGCCTTTCAACATTGCTGGATCTGCTGCTGGCCAATCGCGGTGCCTGTGTAACCAGGGAAGCCCTGTCGGCCATACTTGGATCGTCAGGAGTACAAGGCCGGTCAATTGACATGCAAATGTCACGCCTGCGTGGCATTTTCAACAAATTGGGGCTGGATTCGGCGGCCCGGGAACTTCGATCAAACACTGACGGTTACTGCTTTTCCTTTCCCTGCAAGTAATTTCAGCACTAACATCAGTGCCTGTGGATAAACTGTTAGTTAATTGAGGTGAATTTCAGGATTATCATTTTTATCGTATAAAAAGGGATACAGGCAGGTCAGAAAATCTGTAATTATTTTGTCATAAAAAATAATTCTATGTTTTATATGAACTTATATACTTCTCTTTGTTTTGCATACACGAATTAGCTCAAGCCTAGCTCCAAAACATCCAATTTTATTTGTGCTGTTTATACACTCCACTTGTGGATAACTTGTTCGCAGAGCTGTATTAACCGGTTTTATACCAAGCTGTGACTCGAGCTTGTCAAGCGCCGGGGGCCATGCTAGAGTTTCAGTCGATGAAAAAAGTACTGGCAGTGATGGCGCGATTCTGTACTGTCTCGTTGGTCTTCGAGCTGGTGCATGTATTTTCGCTTGTCATGGCCGCATCAATGCAGCAAGGCACGACCTTGCTGCTGGATGTCATCATCGATGGAGCACTCAGCACTATACTGCTTGCAGTTACAGCAGGTATTTTCGCGGCTTTTTTTACCCTCAACCGCCTGTACTCATCCCGCGCTGCCGGCTATCTGACGGCCTTCCTTCTGGCTGCCATACCTTTGGGTACTGGTGCTGTCGGGATTCGACTGATGCCGGAACTATACCAGCAGTCCGCGTCACTGGATCTGGGGTTCTTTCCGGGATTCCTTGCTCTGACAGGATGGTACGCAGAAATATCCCGCGGTTCCTGGACTATGCTGGCCTTGGGAACCGCCTCGTTCGCCTTGTTCCTGACGTCATTCTGGGGGCTGACCCGCTTGTTCGGCAAACGACCACTGACGGGAGCACTCCTCATGCCTGCATGCTTCGTGTTTGCTATATATGCCTATTCGGTATTCCTGTCAGGACCGGTGGATGCGATTTTTTCATTCATAGGCCTATCCCTGGGAAAACCCCTGGCAGCAGCGGTCATCGCGGCGCTGGCCTCCTGTGCCATCTTCATGGCTGATATGATATTGGCCAAGCCACCTGACGGGAGGCGGCAAAATGGCTGATAGACACGGTAGCTTCATGGCCAGCGCCATCATACTCCTGATACTTTCGTTCGGGGTTGCCTTCTTCGTAGCCTTGTTCGGAATAGGGGCCTCTGGTGTCTTGTACAAATTTGCCCTGCGCTGGGAACTGCTGTCGGCCTTGCTCATGATGGCTTCCTGGGCACCAGCCATCCTCCTGGTGTCCTCAGCCCTGGTCACTGAAGGCATGGATACCCCGGACGGATTCACCTCGGCTGCATCCCGCGCCCTCATACCCGCTCTGGTCATGGCCTTTGTCCTGTCGATTTTCCACCTTCTGCTTGTACCAGGTATAGCCGAGAGGAAAAGCTGGTATGAAGCATCGAGCTCCCTCTTCGAGGATTCACTCCAGGCTTCCATGCGCGCCTACCAGGCAGGAGATTTCCAGGAGGCAGACAGACTGCTTCTGGCAATCCGTGCAATGGTTCCCGACGAAGCCAGGTATGCAAGGCTCAATGACCAGATCAAACAAGCCATCGTGGAGTCCCATTATGTACCTGACCTGCCTCCAACAGAGCCGGCAAATGCCGATCCGGGGTTGCTCTTTGCCGCAAACCGGTTCTACCTGGAAGCCCTGGATGAAATGAAAGCCGGCCGGTACATAGAGGCCCACTATCTAGCCAAACGGTCTGCAG
>MIBM01000261.1:5102-5408 GCA_001830645.1 Spirochaetes bacterium RIFOXYC1_FULL_54_7 | reverse complement strand
GAGGCTGGTAGATGAGAGCTGGCGGGCCATGCAGACCACCGGACCAGCTCCCGAAGAGATGATAGCCAGAGGAATGTATGAACGCAAACTGTATGCATACAGCAGGTTTACCGAAGGCGATTTCCTGACTGCATACCGCGTATTCACGGAGTTGGCCGCGGAGAATGCTGCTGATCCCGATGTCCACAATTATCTACAGCGGAGTGCCACTGGCCTGCAAAGTATATCATTCTTCCTGGATGAGGATGAAGAAGCCTTCTCACGCTCCATGGAAAGGGATTTCTCCATCTCGTACCAAATATCGAA